>DATHLI010000029.1:0-3766 GCA_035488355.1 bacterium
CAGAACATCGTGCACCGGGCGGCGAACCTGCTGCAGGAAACCTTCCAGGTCCCCCGAGGGGTCGAGATCGAGCTGTCCAAACAGATCCCCGTGGCGGCCGGGCTGGGCGGCGGATCGAGCGACGCCGCCGTGACGCTGCTCGGCCTGGCCCAGATGTGGAAGCTTCGCCTGGACGACCGGCAGTTGATGGACCTCGGCGGCAAGATCGGGTCGGATGTGCCGTTCTTTCTGATCGGCGGCGCCGCGTTGGCGATGGGGCGGGGGGAGCGGGTCCGGATGCTCCGGCCGCTGCCCACGACCTGGGTGGTGATCGCCCGGCCCACCATTCAGATCACGAGCGAGTGGGCGTACAAAGCGCTGGACCACGGGGCCGTGCGGAAGCGCCCAAACACACAGGGACTCGTCCAGGCGCTGGAGGCGGAGGACCCCCGCATCGTTGGGCAGCTGCTCTGCAACGTGTTCGAAGATGTCGTGGTGGCCAACCATCCGATTGTCGGCACGCTCCGGGAGCGAATGGCCGCCCTGCGCCCGCTCGGGGTGTCGCTGTCGGGGACGGGGCCCGCCGTGTACGCCATGGCCGCGAACGAAGCGGCGGCGAAGGAAATCGGCGGCGCGCTTGCCGCGATGTCCGACGTCGAGGTGTTCCTGACCCGGACCTTTTCCGAGGAGCGGTAGGTCGGGGGATGCCCGACGCGCTCGTGCTGGCCGGAGGCCGGCCCGATCCCGCGCTCGGCGAAGGCATCCCCAACAAGGCGTTTCTTCCCCTCCTGGGCCGGCCGATGGTGGAGTTCGTCCTGGCCGCCCTGCGGCAGGCCGCGTCCATCCGGCGGATCGCCCTCGTCGGCCCGCTTCCCTTCCCGCCCGCGGTCGCCGCCGCTGTCGATGTTACCGTGGGCGAGGGCGGCACGATGCTGGACAACGTGGCCGCCGGGTTGGATGCGCTCGGCGGGGCCGGGCCGGTCCTGGTCGCCGGCGCGGACATTCCCCTGGTGACCCCCCGTGCCGTCGACGCGTTCGTCCGGGCGGCGCAGTCCCTCGACGCAGAGATCGTGTACGGGGTGGTGCGCCGCGAAGATGTGATCCGCGAGTTCCCCCAGGCGCGGAAGACCTTTGTGCGCCTCCGGGATGGGACGCTGACCGGCGGGAGCCTCATCCTCATGGCGCCCCAGGCGTTCGCCCGGGCGCGGCCGGTGATCGAGCGGGCGATCCGCGCGCGGAAGCGGCCATGGGAGCTGGCGCGGATCTTCGGCCTCGGCACGCTCGTGGGTCTCCTGGCGGGGACCCTCAGGGTGGACGGGCTCGAGCGCCGGGCGGCCGGGCTCCTGGGGGTGCGCGCGCGCGCGCTCATCTGCGCCGGCCCCGAGATCTGCATGGACATCGACACCCCGGCGATGCTCGCCGTCGTCCGCGAGCGGCTGACCCGAGACCCGCGGGCGCCCTCTCCCCGCCACGCGGAGGGCATGGCGAGGTGGTGAGGCGGCTGCGCCGGGGAGACCGCATGGTGACCATCGCCCACCGGCTGTTCATGGAACCGCACACGGTCTTCCCGCTGGGGACGTTTACGGAGGGGCTGGGAGCCGCCAAGTCGACGATCAGCGAGGACATCGCCTCGCTCCGGCAGACCTGCGAGCGGTTTCAGTTGGGACGGATCGAGACGCTGGCCGGAGCGACCGGGGGCGTCCGCTACACCCCGTTCCGGACGGCCGAGCAGATTCGGGCGGTCGCCGAAGACCTCGCCCGCCGGCTTCGGGACCCCTCCCGCATCCTTCCGGGGGGATTCCTGTACACCGCCGACCTGCTCTCGCTGCCCAGCCTGGTGTTGTCGCTCGGCGAGGTCTTCGCCACCTTCTTCGCGGAGCGCCGCCCCGATGTCGTGCTCTCGATGGAAGTGCAGGGGATCCCGCTCGCGCTCATGACCGCGCGCGCCTTCAACGTGCCGCTCGTCACGGCGCGCCGCGGCGGTATCCGCACCGAGGGACCATCCGTGGGCGTGAACTACGTCTCGGGATCGTCTCGAACGATGCAGTCGATGACCCTGCCCCTGCGCGCCGTTCCACCGGGCGCCCGCGCCCTGTTCATCGACGACTTCCTCCGCGGGGGCGGCACCGCCCGGGGCGTCCATGATCTGATGCGGGAGTTCCAGGCCGAGATCGTCGGGATCGGGGTTCTGCTCGAGGCGGCAGAGCCCAAAGAAAAGCTCGTCGACCGGCACGTGTCGCTGCTCGTCCTCGAAGGCATCGACGAGGATCGAGGCGCCGTCCATCTCGCGCCCAGCCGCTGGGCCCTCGGCAACGCTCCTCGCCAGTCCTGATCTCCCGTCTCGTACCCCCATCTCAACGGCTGAGCCCCCCTCCTAGCTCAGGTCTCCGCGCCTAGTCCCGGATCTCCGCCTGCCTCTGCTCGATAGGTCGCACCCCTCACGATACGCGGGGCGTGGCGGCTTCGATGTCAATTTGCGTAAGGCAAGTTAGACGTCACTTAGGCGGAATAGTCTAAAAGCCGTAGTAAAGAGGTATTAAACATCCCTAAGGGATCGTCCCTAAGGCACTTGCCCGTATTGTCCGACTGGAGGGCACCCATGAGGTACCCGTTTGTTGTGGGTTTACTGGCCATTATCGCGGCGTCGGCACGCCTGCCCGAAGCACCATCGGCGTTCGACAACCTGAGCAACGGCCTGGTGGACAATACCACCCACCAGACCGACCAGTCTAAATTTGACGAGGTGGAACAGCTATCGGACGGGGTGGGCCCCCTCTACAACGCCCAATCCTGCCGTGAGTGTCACCAAAACCCGGTCTCCGGGGCGGCCAGCCAGGTCACAGAGATGCGCGTCGGCCATCGGGGTCCCGGCGGGGCGTTCGAGAATCCATCGATTCCCATTGCGCGCGGAACCGTGATCATCACCGGCCGCTCGCTCGTCAACGACCGCGCCATCTGCGCAAACGGCCAGTTCCCGAACTCGGAAATCCAGGAGCGTGTGCCCCTGACGGAAACCATTCTCGCCACCCGGATGTCGCTCAACATCCTGGGTGACGGCTTCGTGGAGGCGGTGGCCGACGAGACGCTCATCAACCTGGCGCGCCGGCAGCCGGCGGAGAGCCGGGGGAAGATCCACGGGCAGGCGCTCTACGTGCCGGTCGTGGAAGCGCCGGGACAGACGAGGGTTGGGCGGTTCGGCTGGAAGGATCAGCACGCCAGCCTGCTGTCGTTTTCCGCCGACGCCTACGTGAACGAGATGGGCATCACCAGCCGGCTGCAGCCGGACGAGGTGACCGCGATCTGCAACACGGTGTCGGAGCCGAACAATACGCCGGAGTCGGACGGGCTCGAGGACATCGACCACTTCACGCGCTTCATGCGGGCCACCAAGGCTCCCCCCCGCGACGCCGTGCTCGCGGAGACGGCCACCGCCATGCGCGGGTCCCAGATCTTCGACGCCATCGGCTGCGCGATCTGCCACGTCCGATCCCTGGCCACCGCGCCGGCGGGCACGAAGATCAACGGGGGGACGTTCACGGTCCCTGCGGCCCTCGGCGGGAAGGTCTTCCACCCCTACAGCGATTTCCTGCTGCACAACGTGGGCACCGGCGACGGCATCGTCCAGTCCTTCCAGGAACACTACGGTCGCAGAGCGTACAGCACCGGGTGGAGAAATCTGTCGGGAGCTGAATTCTACAACACCGCGGACAAGATCCGGACCGCGCCTCTCTGGGGCGTCCGGATGCAGCCGAGGCTGATGCACGATGGTCTGTCGCTGACGTTCCGC
>DATHLI010000030.1:0-5167 GCA_035488355.1 bacterium
CCGTCTCGGCGGGCCGGTGGAATCGGGCCGCGCAGGGTCTGCACCAGGTGTCTTCGGGCCCGGATCGTGTTCATGAACGAGTCGCCCACCCTGTCGCCGGCCTGCCGACCGGCACGTCAGGTGTCGATGCCGCGGCTGACCGGCTGCGATTCGCCCCTCCGGGCAACGAAAAGCGCGGAGCCCCCCCTAAAGGACCCCGCGCTTCTGGTGACATCGGAGCCCTCTTCGGCAACCCGGCTGACCCTGAGGGTCCCGTGGCTTTGCGTCCCCGAATTGCTTCGGGTTTGCCCGTTCGGAAGGACGTGTCGATATGTAGTTGAGTCTCATTATCCGGAACGGCCCCCGCCCTGTCAACCCCCGCATCAGGCGTTCGACGGGCGGGGCTGCCAGAGGCTTCTGGCGCGCTTCGCGCAACCCTCGGCCGAACGTACGGGAATCCTGACGCCGTCTTCACCCCCACTGCCGGGCATCGTGAATGGTCGGCGCACCCTCGGGGATGCCCTGCTCGGGGACCGCCTCCGCGGTCATGCGGAGCCGCAGGCGCTCCTGGACGGCGGCGGCGACCGCGGCGCAGACGGCGGCGGGATCGAGGCCGGGCCGGAGCACGAGGCGGACCCGCGCCTCGTCGAACGGCCCCGGGCGGGTGACCACGATCTGATAGCGCGCGACGCCGGGGACCGCCAGCACGACGCCGTCGGCTTCCCGGGGGTGCACGAACAGGCCGCGGATCTTCACCGCATCCCCGACACGTCCGAGAATCCCCGCCAGCCTCGGCGCGGTGCGCCCGCACGGACATGCGCCGGGCGCCCAGGCGGCAAGATCGCCGGTGCCGAGCCGGAGCAGGCCATAGGGGGAGTCGAGGAGGGAGACCACGACCTCCCCGGCGCCCCCCGCGGGCGCCGCTTCGCGCGTCTCCGGATCGAGCAGCTCGACCGCGACCCGGTCGGCCACGTGCAGCCCTTGCGCCGCGGGGCACTCGTAGGCGACGAGGCCCACATCCGCTGTGGCGTAGGCCTGGCTGACCCGCACGCCGAACCCCTCTCGCGCGCGCTGCCGCTGCGCGGCCGTCAGGTACTCCCCCGAGACGCAGGCCACCTCGACGGCCGCCCGCAGCCCCAGCGCGGCGGTGCGTTCGAGCAGGGTCAGGACAAAGCTCGGCGTGCCGACGATCCCGGCGGCCCCGAGGTCGGCAAGCGCCCGCGCCTGAACGTCCGTATTGCCGACCCCTCCGGGCACCGTGACGCACCCCAGCACGTCCAGCGCGCTGTCCATCATGTGCCCGGCGGGAGTGAGGTGAAAGGCGAACGTGACAAGGGCGATATCGCCGGACCGGAACCCCGCCGCGTGGAGCGCCGGCGCGAGGCCCCAGGCGTCTGCGCCGCGGGGCTCGGGGTCGTAGATCGGGCCGGGCGAGACGTAGATCCGGCGGAGGGAGGCGGCCGGGGCGCCGAGGAGCCCCCCAAAGGGCGGCGCCTGCGCCTGCACGGCCGGGAGGGTGTCCTTGCGCAGCACCGGCAGGCGCGAGAGCGACTCGATCCCGCCGACGTTCTCCGCGCGCAGCCCGCACTCGCGCAGACGCTCGCGTAGAAAGGGCGCCCGCGCGCCGGCGGCGACCGCGGCCCTGAGCCGATCGGCCTGGCGCTGCGCGCGCGCGGCGGGCGGGAGGACCTCCAGGGCGTTGTAGAACCCGTCGGCGCGGTCTACAACCAGCGCTTCCGCCTCCGGTAGTACTTGAACTGGCGGTAGCCGCGCCGGACCCCGATCTCGGTCAGCCCCAGGTAGAACTCCTTCACGTCGGGATTGCCCGCCAGCTGCGGGCCGGTCCCCTCCATGACGATTTTCCCTCCCTCCATGACGTAGCCGTAGTCGGCGATGGCCAGCGCCTGGCGGGCGTTCTGCTCCACGAGCAGGATCGTGATCCCTCGCTCATCGCGGAGCCGCCTGACGATCCCGAAGATCTCCGCCACCAGCATCGGGCTGAGCCCGAGCGACGGCTCGTCGAGCAGCAGCAGCCGGGCGCGGGCGACGAGCGCCCGGCCGATGGCGATCATCTGCTGCTCTCCCCCGGAGAGGTAGCCGGCGAGGCGCCGGGCGTGGCGGCCGAGCAGGGGAAAGTAGGCATAGACGAGGTCCCGGCCGGCCTCGAAACCGCCCGGGGCGGCGGCGGCGCCCACCCTCAAATTTTCCTCGACGGTCAGATGCTTGAACACCCGCCGTCCCTCCAGCACCTGCACGATCCCCCGGCGGACGATGAGCTCCGGGGGCAGCCCGTCGATGCGGGCGCCGGCGTAGGTGATCGCTCCGTCCCGGATGCGCCCGTCCTCGGTCCCGAGCAACCCCGAGATCGCCCGGAGGGTCGTGGTCTTGCCGGCGCCGTTCGTGCCGAGGAGCGCGACGATCCGGCCGCCCGGAACGCCGAGCGACACGCCCTTGAGGACCTGGATCACGTCATGGTAGACGACCTCGATATTGTTGACGAGGAGGGCCCCGCGCTCGGGCCCCCCGGAGGCCGTCGCTGCGGCGGAGGTCCCGGCTCGCGCCGCAGGCCCGGGGGCGGCGGTCTCCGGTCCCGTCACTGCGACGGCAGGAAAAAGTCGGTGATCGGCCTGAACTGCTTCGCCCTGACGTCCGCGCGCAGCAGCTTGAGACCGTCGGCGCCCTTCCGGTCGCCGGATGCGAAGGTGATCGGGGCCGTGAGTCCGTCGGTGACCATGCGGAAGTTGGTCAGCGCCTTCCCGATCGACGCGCGGTCGAGCGCGGCCGCCCGCTTCAGCACCTCGACCCAGACCTTCGCGTGGACGATCCCCTGAGTGTAGTGGAGCGGGCGGACCTGGACGTTGGGATGATAGGCCGCGTTGATTTCGTGGATCTGCCGCATGCCGGGGACGTTCTCGAACCAGTTGCTGACGAAGGTGCTGGCCACAACGCCGTCCGCCGCGTCCCCGGCGAGCTCGAACAGCAGCTCGTCGCCGATGTAGTGGATGCCGAGGACCTGGGCCTGGAGCCCCAGCTTGCGCGCGTCGCGCACGACGATCGCGGAGGGCCGGGCCACGTTCTGGATCACGATGTGGGTCGGGGAGAACCGCTTCATGTTCAGCAGCTGACTGGTCGCGTCGAGCGTATTGGCGGGAACCTCCTCGACGTCCACGATCTCCACACCGATCTTCGGGCCGTAGGCCTTCGCCGGCCCGACCGGAGACCGGCCGTAGTCCGAGTTGTGGACCGCGAGCGCCACCCGGGGGCTCCCGCCCCCCGTGTGGGTGCGCTTGATGTAGTCGAGGAGCGCCCGCATGTGGTCGGTGTAGCTGGGTCCCATCAGCCAGATCCAGTCGTTCGGAGCCTCGAGCAGGCCCTCGTGGAAGCTCGCGGGGATGTACGGGACGCCGTAGGTCTCGATCTGGGGCTTCATTAAGATTGAGTCTCCGGTCCCCCAGCCGCTGATCGCCGGGACCTGGTCCTGCTCCGCCAGCTTCTTGAGATAGGTCACCGCCTGGTCGGGCTTGTACTGGTAGTCGGTGAAGAGCAGGTCGATCCTGGTTCCGCTCCGGATGCCCCCCCGCTCGTTGATCCACCGGATGTAGTCGCGGAAGCCGTCGGCGAAATGGGAGCCGATGTCCCCCGTGGCGCCGGTGATGTCGAACAGCGCGCCGAACTTCACCGTCTGCTGCTGCGCCGCCGCGCCGGACGGCCAGGCCAACAGCGACCCGGCGGCCGCGGCCACCGTCGTGAGCATGTCCCTGCGCTTCATCGCACCCCTCCTGTCGAACGGTTTCTCGAACGCACGCCGCCTAGTACGCGTACGGCCAGTGTTTGAAGTACGCGCGCGCCACCCGCCACCGATCGGCCAGTCCCTCCGGCTCGAAGATCAAGAAGACGATGATCACGAGCCCAAAGACGACCTCACGGAGGGCATTCAGGACCGTGAAGACGTTCGAGAACGCGCCGCTCAACGCCTGGCTGAGCGCTCGAATGATTTCGGGCAGCACGGTGATCACCACCCCCCCGTAGATCGGGCCGAGGACGGTGCCGAGCCCGCCCACGATGCCCATCGCCAGGTAATCGATGGACAGGTCCAGGGTGAACTTGCCGGGCACGACCACCCCGAGGTAGTAGGCGTAGAGCGCGCCGGCCACCCCGGCCATGAACGCGCTGAGGAAGAACGCGAGCAGCTTGTAGCCGAAGAGATGAATCCCGATCGCGGCGGCCGCCCGATCGTTGTCGCGGATCGCGACGAACGCCCGCCCCACCCGGGTCCGGATCAGGTTGAGGTGCAGCCACGTGACGAGGACCACGGCGGCGCCGATGACCCAGAAGAACCGGCGCTCCCCCGACAGCGCCCACCCACCCAGCCGGGCCTGCGGCACGGGGAGGCCCGAGGTCCCCCGGGTCAGCCAGTCCCAGTGGACGAACACGTACTCGAGGATGAACTGCGCCGCGAGGGTCGCGATCGCCAGGTACAATCCCTTGAGCCGCAGCGATGGGATGCCGAAGAACGCCCCGACCCCGGCGGTCGCGATGCCGGCCAGCGGGATCGCCAGCCAGAACGGAAGGTGCGCGCGGGCGGCCAAGATCGCCGCGGCGTAGGCGCCCACGCCCATGAACGCGCCGTGCCCAATAGTGATCTGCCCCGTGTAGCCCGTGAGCAGGTTCAGGCCGGTGGCGCCGATCACGGCGATCCCGGTCAGATTCGCCACCCCCAAAAGGTAGGGCCCGGCGGCGGCCGGGACCACCAGGAACCAGACGATGAGGAAGGCGCCCAGGGCGAGGCGGCCCACGTCGTTCGGAAACAGCGCGGTCTCCTCCGCGTACCGGGTCTTGAAGTTCCCGCAGTCGGAGGTCACCAGCCGCCGCACGCCGCTCCCCCGCTCATACCCGCTCGATCTCGACCGTGCCGAACAACCCATACGGCCGCACCATCAGCACCAGCACGAGGACGATGAACGGCGCCACCTCTTTCGTGCCGCCGCCCACCAGCGGGTCGATGTACCCGCCGGCCAGGTTTTCGAGGACGCCGACCGTCACCCCCCCCACGACCGCCCCGGGGACGCTGTCCAGCCCGCCGAGGATCACCGCGGGGAAGACCTTCAGGCCGATGAAGCTCAGCGCGTCCGCGTTGAGCCCGTTGAGGCTGCCCACCACCACGCCGGCGACCGCCGCGACGGTCGCG
>DATHLI010000031.1:0-7995 GCA_035488355.1 bacterium
GCGCTGTCGATGATCAGCACGTCGGCGGTCCGGCGCGCCTGGTCCAGCGCCGCGCGCGCCACCTGCACAGGATCGGCCGCGCCCTCGAGCGCGAAGACCGGGACACCGGCGGTCTGTCCGACGACCTGGAGCTGGGCCACCGCGGCCGGCCGGTAGACATCGGCGGCGGCCAGGAGCGGGGTCCGGCCCTGCTTCTTGAGGTGGAGCGCCAGCTTTCCCGCGGTCGTCGTCTTCCCGGTGCCGTGCAGCCCCACCAGCAGGATCACGGTCGGCGGCGTCGGGGCCAGTTGTAAGGGACGGTGCGTCGCGCCGAGGATCCGGGTCAGTTCGGCGAACACGATCTGCACGACCTGCTGGCCGGGGGTGAGGCTCTTCCAGATCTCCTGCCCGACCGCGGCCTCGCGCACTCGGTCGACGAGGTCGCGCGCCACCTTGAAGTTGACGTCGGCCTCGAGGAGGGCCAGCCGGACCTCGCGCAGCGCCGCGTCGACGTCGTCGGGCGAGAGCGTTCCCCGGCCCCGCAGGCGTGTGAAGATCTCGCCGAGCCGGCTCTGGAGCTGCTCAAACATCGCGCGCCTCGTACACCCGGAATCCGCTTCCTCGCTCGACCTCGGTCACCCGCGCGAAGATGTCGCCCAGGAGCCGGGCGAGCGTCCGCGCCCCCTGCCTGGTCCGGGCGACCATGTAGAGTCGCCCTCCGGGCATGAGGCAGGCGTGCGCCTCGTTCATCAGCCTCACCACCACGCTTCGTCCCGCCCGGATCGGAGGATTGAACAGCACCAGGTCGAACCGCCGGTCGGCCACAGGGGCGCACCCATCCCCGCACCGCACCTCGGCATTGGTCACCGCGTTGAACCGGACGTTCTCCGCGGCCAGTGCGGCCGCGCGCGGGTTGACGTCCACGAGCATCACACGGGCGCCGGGGGCGCGCGCCGCAGCCACAATCCCGAGCACCCCGTACCCGCACCCCAGATCGAGGACGCGCCCGCCGCGCTCCCGCCGGGCCACCGCCTCGAGCAGGAGGCGGCTCCCGGGATCGACCGCCGCGCGGGCGAAGACGCCGGCCGCCGTCCGGAACCTGAACACCCGATCGCCGTCGCGGAACTCGATGGTGCGGAGCCGCGCCGCCGACGGCGGAGCGGGCGTGAAGTACTGCGATGCCGTCTCGGTCACAGCGCGTCGCGCAGCGCGCGCAGGGCGCTCCGCAATCCCGCAAGATCCACGCCGCCCGGGTCCGCGAGGCCGGCGAGGTGCTCCTCCACGTCTGCGAGCCGCGCCGCCAGCGCCTCGCGCACCCGCGACTGCCGGTCGCGCGCGGCCAGCAGGCCGAGGCGATCTTCGATCGACCCCAGCTCGTTCACCGATCGCCGCAGGCTGTCGAACACCGCCTGGCGGGTCACGTCGAACCGGGAGGCGATCTCGCCCAGCGAAAGGTCGTCGTGGTAGTACATGCGCACCATCACGCGCTGGCGTTCGGTGAGGAGCGCGGCGTAGGCGTCGAAGAGGCGCACCACCGCCATTCGCCCATCGAGGGCCCGCGGCAGCCGGCGGCTGAAGGTACGCTGTAAAGGCATCTCCCTTAACATACTACCACAGGGGCGGGGTGGCGGTCATGCCGGGCGGGCGTCGGGTGTGAACAGCGCCTCGGCGAACGCCCCCGGGTCAAACGGTTGGAGATCGTCCGGGCCCTCGCCAAATCCGATGAGCTTCACCGGCAGCCCGAGCTCCTCGGCGATCGCCACCACCACGCCCCCGCGGGCGGTGCCGTCCAGTTTGGTGAGGACGATCCCGGTGACCGGAAGCGCCGCCTTGAACTGCCGGGCCTGCGCAATGCCGTTCTGCCCGGTGTTGGCATCGAGCACGAGGAGGACCTCCACGGGAGCGGCGGGCAGTGCGCGGCGCAGGACGCGGTCGATCTTCGTCAGTTCCGCCATGAGATTGGCTTTCGTGTGCAGCCGGCCCGCGGTGTCCACAATCAGCACGTCGATGTGCCGGGCCCGCACGGCCTGGGCCGCGTCGTAGACGACCGCGGCGGGGTCCGCGCCGGCCTGGTGATGGATCACCTCCACGCCCGCGCGTGCGGCCCAGATCCCCAGCTGGTCGATGGCGGCCGCGCGGAACGTGTCCGCGGCCGCGAGCAGCACCTTCCTTCCTTCTCCCCGGAGGCGCGCGGCCAGCTTGCCGGCCGTGGTTGTCTTCCCGCTGCCGTTCGTCCCGAGCAGGATCACCGCCGCCGGAGGCGGCGTGAGGACGAGCGCCGCCGGCCGGCCCAACGCCGCGGTCACGATCTCTCTCAGTTCCAGCCGGAGGGCGTCCGGGGTGACGGCGCCGCTGCGGACCCGCGCCCGGAGCCGGGCAATGACGGCTGTGGCCGTGCGGATGCCGAGGTCGGCCTGCACCAGCGTCTCTTCCAGTGCCTCGTAGAAGCGTTCGTCGACGCCCCGGCCGAGCAGGTCATCGACCCGGGCGGTGAGCGACTGGCGGGTTCTGGCCAGCCCGGCGCGGAGGCGCCCGAGCCACCCCGAGGGGCTATCATCGCCCGCCGGCCCTGCCGGGCTGCCGTCCGCCGGCCCTGCCGGGCTGCCGCCCGTTGTGTCTCCCGGACTACCCAACCGGCTGTGGCTCGGCCCGCTCGTCCGGAGCCACCAGGCGCACCGAGATCATGTGCGAAACGCCCAGTTCCTCCATGGTGACCCCGTAGAGCACGTCGCTGGCCTCCATCGTCGCCTTGTTGTGGGTGATGATGATGATCTGCGATCGGACCGCCAGTTCCCGCAGCACCTCGCTCACCTTGCGCGTGTTCGCCTCGTCGAGAGCGGCCTCGATCTCGTCGAAGACGCAGAAGGGGCTCGGGCGGACTTTGAGCATCGCGAAGACGAGCGCCAGCGCCACCATCACGCGCTCCCCGCCGGAAAGGGCGCCGAGGCTGCGGAGCTTCTTCCCGGGCGGACGGGCGATGATATCGATTCCCGGCTCGGCGCCGTCGACCCCGGGGACGAGTTCGAGCCCCGCACGTCCGCCGGAAAAGAGGCGGACGAACAGGGCGGAAAACTCGTCGTGGACCGCCTTGAAGGTCTGGTCGAACTGAATGCGGATCACATCCTCGAGCTGCACGATGAGCGTCCGCAGCGCGGCGATCGTACCCTGCACATCCTCCAACTGGGTCCGGAGCGTCTGGGCCCGCTCTGCGACCTGCCGGTGTTCCTCGATCGCCAGGAGGTTCACCGGGCCCATCGCCGCGATCAGCCCGCGCAGGGCTTCGATCCGCCCCAGCGTCTCGTCGCGGTTGACGCTGTCGGAAACGGCGGCGGCCGCCCGTTCAAAGGGGAGTCCGAACTCCTCTTCCAGGCGCCGCCGCGCGCTGCCCAGTTCCGCCTCGATCTGGGCCTGCTTGACCTCCGCCTTGTGCGCCTCATCGGCGAGCGCGGCGGCGCGGCCGAGGCCGTCCCGGTGCCCCGCTTCCGCTTCGGTCCGGCGGGCGGCCAGGGTGGCCCGCTCATCGTCCAGCGCGGCCTGGGACGCTGCCAGCCGCGCGCTCTCCGCATCGAGACCCTCGCAGCGCGCCCGCGCGGCCGCCCGCTCGGCATCGAGGCGGTCCGCCTCGGCGGCGAGATCACGGCCTTCGCCCGCGAGTTCGTCGCACCGGCCGGCAGCCTGGGCGAGCCCGCGCTCGACCTCTGCGATCCTGGCCTTCGCGGCATCCACCCGGCCACCCAATTGTGTCAACGCGATCCGGAGCTCGGTCACCCTGGCCGCGGCGTCGCGCCGCGCTCCGGCCTGGCCGCGCACCTCGGCGGCCATGGCCGCGGCCTGCCGCTCCACCTCGGCAAGGCGGGACTCCAGGCTCTCCGCATCGCGGCGCATGCGTTCGCGGACGGCGGCCAGAGCGGCGGCTTCGTGATCGGCGGCGGCCGCATCCGCGCGCACCTGGGCGATCTCGTCCTCCAGCCGAGCCGCCTCCGCCTCGACGATGGTGAGGCGCCGACGCGCCTCCGCCAGCGCCTCGGTCTGCCGGTCGGCGCCGGCGGCCGCCGCCGCGGCGGCCCCCTCGGCCTCGCGAATGCGGCGGTCGCTCTCTTCGCGGCGCTGCCCGAGCCCGCCGACCGACGCCTCCACGCGATCCAATGCGCTGCGGACCTCGGCCACCTCTTCCGACCGTCCGAGGATGCTCCCGCGATCCGCACTGCCTCGACCGGCGATCAGCACCCCCTGGGGGGTGAGGACCTCGCCGGCCAGCGTCGCCGCACGCCCACGGTATCCGCTCGCGCGCAGCCTCAGGGCGGCGTCAAGGTCCGCGACGATGAAGAGATCATCGAGAAGCGCGCCGATCGCGGCGGCATGGGGGCCCGTCACCTGGACCAGGTCGGCGCCGCGCCCCAGCATCGCGGGATCTCCGGCCGCCTGCGGCGGCACGGACGGCGGCACGTCGGGCGAGACCTCCGCCACCGGAACGAACGTCACCCCCCCGCGCGCCTCTCTGCCGGGCAGCGCGAGGGCCCGCCGCGCGTCCTCCACCGTGGCCACCACGAGCGCGGAGAGCCCGGCACCCAACGCGGCCTCGCACGCCCGCCGCAGTTCGCGGGGCACGCTGAGGAAATCCGCCACCGTTCCCGCAAGACCGGGGACCTGAGCAGGGTTGCTCCGCCACGCCAACAGGATCTCCCGCGCGCCGCTGTCATACCCTCGGAACTGCGCCTGGGCCTCCTCGAGATACCGGAGGCGGGAGGCGAGCCCTTCCCGTTCGATCTCGAGCTGCCGCTCCTCGGCAAGGAGCGCCTCGCGGACAGCGGAGTGGGCCTGGAGATCGGCGCGGAGCGCGGCGAGGCGGCGGCGCGCGGCTTGCAGGGCCGCCTCTCCTTCCGCGGATTCGTTCGCGCGGGCCGCGAGGTCGGCGCGCGCCGCGCTCAACCGCTCCGTCAGGTATGTCACCCGTTCGCCGAGTCCGGCCGCCCGATCTCGGTGCGCCGCCTCGCGGGCTTCCACGGCGGCCGCCTCGTTGGCGGCGTGCGCACGCTTCTCCGCGATGGCGCGCGAGGTCGCGCGGCTGGCTTCCAGTTGCTCCTCTCCATGGGTGGCCGCCGCGTCCAGCTGGAGCACCCGCGCCTCGGCGGCCTCGACCTCTGCCCGTGCCCGGTCGACCCCGGCGGCAAGATCTCCCAGGGCGTCCGCGAGGGCGGAGCGCTCGCGCTCGAGGGCCTCGCCCTCCGCGCGGGCGCGGGCGAGTTCCCGGTCGAGCCGCTGGCGCTGCCCCTCCACCCCGCGGAGGCGCTCGGCGGCCAGGTCCACCTCCGCGGCGGCGTGGGCGCGGCGCTCGGTCAGCGCCATCTGCGACCGCTGGATCTCTTCCCACTCGCGGCCCGCCTCGACCGTCCGCCGGTCCAGCGCCGCGCACTGCTCGGCGAGCGCCCGCGCCGCCTCTTCGGCCTCGCGCCGGCGCGCGTCGATCTCCTCAAGATGCTCGCGGACACGCCGCTGCGCTCGGACGCACCGCCGGACCTCCTCGACCTGGAGCGAGAGCTCGAGGGTCCGCAACTCGCGCGTCTGAGCCTGGTACCGCTCCGCCGCCTCCGCCTGGGCCGCGAGCTGGGCCGTCTGAGCGTCGAGCTCTCCCAGGATGTCGGTCACGCGCAGCACCGTCGATTCGGCGGCCGCCATCCGCCGCTCGGCATCGTGGCGCCGGCGCTTGTACTTGGCCAGCCCGGCGGCTTCCTCGAGGATCATCCGCCGCTCCTCCGGCGTGGCGTCCAGCATCTGCTCGACCTCGCCCTGGGCGACGAGCGCGTAGGAATGCCCGCCGAGCCCCGTCCCGAGGAACATGGTCTGGATGTCCCGCAGCCGGCAGGGGAGCCCGTTGATGAAGTACTCGCTCCCGGTGTTGCGCATCGCGCGGCGGGTCACCGTGACCTCCGCGAAGGCCAGCGGCATCGGCGGGGTGTCGCCGTTGGGCCCCGCCGGAAGGGCGAGCGTACCGTCTTCGTTGTCCAGCACGAGCGTCACTTCCGCCATCCCCAGCGGGCGCCGCCGCTCCGTGCCGGCGAAGATGATGTCCTCGGTGCGCACGCCCCGCAGGGATCGCAGGCTTCCCTCGCCCAGGGCCCAACGAATCGCGTCAAAGATGTTGGTCTTGCCGCTTCCGTTTGGGCCCACGACACCGGTGACCTGGGAGGCGAACTCGATCGCGGTGCGCTCGGCGAAGGTCTTGAACCCGCTCAGCTCCAGGCGCTTCAGGCGCACGCCGGGTCCTCCCCCGGAGCACCCGCCCGCCCTGGGGCCGCGCCTTCGCCTCGGTCAGGCGAACGCTCGCGCATCAGGGGCCGCAGGCGCCTCCGCATGACTCTATGGCGCCGGATGGACCACGGCATGCCGGCTCTCCAGCAACGCGTCGTAGACGCCGAGCAACTGCTCGAGGACCCGGTCCTGCCGGTAGGCCGCGGCGGCGCCCTGCGCCCGCGCCCCCCAGGCCTGCCGTTGTTCAGGCGCAGCCAGCAGGTCCGCGATCGCGCGGCGCAGCGCCTCCGGGTCCGGGGGCACCACGCGGCCGGTCTCGCCGTCGCGGACGATGTCGGGCATCGCCCCGCCCTGGACCGCCACCACCACGCGGCCGGCCGCCATCGCCTCGAGCACCGCGAGCCCGAGGGTCTCGGTCTGGGACGGAAAGACGAAGAGGTCGCAGGCGTGCAAAGCGTCGACGACGTGGGCGTGGTCCAACTCGCCGGCGAAGATGACCCGCTCCCCGAGGCCGAGCCGCTGCGCCTGCGCCTGCAGATCCTGCCGCTCGGGCCCATCGCCCACGAGCAGGAGCCAGACCTCCGGCAGGGCGGCGGCGACCTCCAGCAGCAGCGCGATGCCCTTCTCGCGCGCCAGGCGGCCGACGAACAGCAGGAGGGGCGCGGCCGCGGGAATATGATACCAGGCGCGCACGGTCTGGGGGGAGGGATGCGCGAACTCCGCGGGGTCGATGCCGACGCTGGGGACGACCTCGATGCGCGCGCGGACCCCATAGGCGTGGAGGATACCGGTCATCGCCGGGACGGACACCAGCACCCGGTCGCACCGGTTGCAGTAGGCGGTCGTGTAGGCGATGATGAATGGCCGGGTCAATTCTCCCACCAGGGGCGCGTAGTGCGCGTACTCGGCGTAGAGGGTATGGTACGTGAAGACGAGCGGCAGGTGAAACGTGTGCGCCACCCAGGCCCCCAGCCCCCCGAGGAGGAAGGGCGAGTGGCTGTGGATCAGATCCAGCCGGAGGCCGCGGAGCGTCCGCAGGTGCGCCGCGGAGTACGGGACCGCCAGGGGGAAATCCGCGTGCCCCGGCGCCGCGATGGAGGGAAACCGGTAGACGTCTTGGGCGGCGTCGGTGTACCCGGGGTACGCGGGGGCAAAGATGTAGACGCGATGGCCCCGGGACCGCAGCCCTCGCGCGGCTGCGTCCACGGCCCGCACCACGCCGCTGCTGCGCGGCAGGTAAGAATCGGTAAACAGACCGATGTTCAATACACACCTCGATGCGTCGAGCGCCGGGCGCAGGAGGTGGGGCTGGGGAACGGCCGCGACGGGTGCGGCCGGATGTCACCGTATCGCTGCTGCGGCGTGTTCACCGATGCGATGCTCCGACGGTGCTGCGTCCGGTTGTGTTAGTGACTCCATGCAGTTTCGCGCGCGGCCCAGAAAATCCTGCACCGCGGACACCGGGCCGGCGGCTCAGGCGCCGCGTCCGAGGTGGACCCGCAGCGAGTGGCTGGGGAGCTCGGCCGTGATCACGTCCCGCACCAGCCGGCCGCATTCGAGCAGCGCCTGCTGGTCGATGCCGGTTTCGATGTCCATGGCCTGCAGCATGTGATTGACGTCCTCGGTCGCAATATTCCCTGTCGCCCCCGGTGCAAACGGACAGCCGCCGAGACCGCCCACCGCGCTGTCGAAGCGGGACACGCCGGCCTCACACCCCGCCAGGACGTTGGCGAGCCCCATCCCCCGCGTGTCGTGGAGGTGCAGCGC
>DATHLI010000032.1:0-5043 GCA_035488355.1 bacterium
CTGCCCCGGGGGGTCCACGGGACCAGCGGCTCCCGGGTCTTCCGGTCCCCGACCAGCTCGATGCAGGCAAACAGCCCGCGCCCGCGGACGTCGCCGACGGCGGGGTGGCGCTGCTTGATGGCGTCGAGGCGCGCGAACAGATGGTCGCCGAGGACCCGGGCCCGCTCGATCAGCCCCTCCTCGTGATAGGCGGCCAGGGTCGCCACACCCGCCGCGCACGCCAGCGGATGCCCGCTGTACGTCGCCCCCGTCAGCAGGACGTTCGTCTCGAAGTAGGACGCCACGCGGTCCGAGACCGCGACCGCGCCCAGCGGGACGTACCCGGAGGTGATGCCCTTGCCGAGGGACATGAGGTCCGGCGTGACCCCGTAATGATCGATCGCGAACCATCTGCCGGTCCGCCCGAACCCCGCCATGACCTCGTCGCAGATCAGCAACACCCCGTAGCGATCGCAGATCTCCCGCAGGCGGGGGTAGTACTCGGGCGGAGGGACGATCCGGGCGTTGCTCCCGGTGATCGTTTCCACGATCACCGCCGCCACGGTGTCCGGATCTTCAAACTCGATGATCTCGCCGATGTGGTCCGCGCAGTGAATGCCGCAGGACGGATAGGCCAGCCCAAACGGACAGCGGTAACAGAAGGGATCCTCGGCGACCACGGTGCCCCACACCCCGGGCTCGGCGCCGCGCCGGCGCGGATCGCCGGAGACGGACAGCGCCCCGGCGGTCGCCCCATGATAGCTGCGCCGCCGCGTGATCACTTTCTGCCGCCCGGTCGCCAGGCGCGCCATCCGGATCGCGGCCTCGTTCGCGGTGGCGCCTCCCGTCGTGAAGAACACGCGGTTGAGATCCCCGGGCGTCACCTCGGCCACGGCCCGGGCCAACCGGCCCCGCTGCGCGTTCGCAAACTCGGGCGCCACGTAGCACAGCTCCGCCGCCTGGGCCTGGATCGCTTCGACCACGCGGGGATGGCCAAACCCCAGGTTCAGGTTCACGAGCTGGGAGGCGAAATCGAGGTAGCGCTTCCCCTCGGCATCCCAGAAGACCGCTCCCCGGCCTCCCGCGATGATCGTCGCCCGGCGTGATTTCTGCGCCGACCACGAATGCAGCAGATACCGCCGGTCGTCCTCCAGGATGCGCGACACGGCGGCCTCCGGCAGAGGCTGCCCCTGGCGCTGCATGACGGGACGCATCTTGGTCATCCTCCTTTGCGAATCCGCGGGAGCGGCCGGTCCGCGGGGCCGTCGTAGAATTCGGGCCGCTGCAGGGACAGATCGAGCGGCTGGACGATCGACGCGTTCGCGGAGCCCCGCCAGCCTTTTTCCCGGTGCGCCTCTTCATAGGTGTGGGCCACCAGCGACACCGTGCGCGAGAGCAGGAAGACGCCCTTGATCAGCTCGGTGTCGAACCCCAGATCGAGACAGATGGCCCCCACCGCCCCTGGGCCGTTCAGGTAGATCCGGCGCCCCCAGGACGATTCGGTCGCCGCTTCGATGGCCCTGGCCATCGCCACGTACTGATTCGAGACCCCCCACCGATCGGAGAGCTCCAGCAACCGGGCGGTCCTGGGGTCCTGGATGTGCTGCGGGTGGTGGAATCCGGGCAGCCGCCGCCCGGCCCGGCGCGCGTCGCCCGCCACCCCCTGCGCCGCCGCCTCCAGGCTGAGGCCCTCCCGCCGCATGCGGTCCACGGTCTCCTTGAACAGCTCGGCCGGCCGGTCCGCGGTCCCGTGGAGGGAGCCGATGGCCAGCAGTCCTCCGGCGACCCCCACGTGCAGCGGCACCCCGCCCGAGGTGATGAGGCGGGACGCCGCCGACGACGGCGAAAACGCGTGCTCGGCCATGCTGACCAGGATCGCGTCCAGCATGCGGCCGTGCGCGGGAGAGGGCAGCTCTCCGCGCCAGACCAGATAGGCCATCTCCGCGAAACTGATGCCGCCGGTGAGCTCGTTCAGGTCGTAGCCGCGAACGACGATCTTGTCCTTGGTCTTGTAGGCGATGGCCGTCCGCCAGTGAAACGGCTCGCGCTTCCCGTCTGCCGTCCCATCCATCCCGCTACCTCCTCGACCCCGACACCGGCTCTTCTTCCTTCAGGTAGACCCGGGCGGGATCCAGTTCCTGCCTCAGCACGCGGAGGTCGGTTGAGGTGGGCGGGGCCACCTCGCTGACCTGTGAGGCGGCCTCGATCCGGAACCCCGTCTCCGCCCGCACGGCATCCAGCGTGACGCCCGGCATGAGCTGGGCGACGCGCAGGGCGCAGGTCACAGGATCGTTCTCCAGCACCGCGAGATCCGTCACCACGGTCACCGCAAACTCGTCCCTCAGCCCGGCCCGCCGCCGGGCCCCCGGCCCGTCCAGAAACCCGGGGCTGGTGATGAAATCGCAGCGCTCAGGAAACCGCCGCCGCTCGTGGCGGGTGATGACCAGGAGGCGGGGACAGTGGGAGGCCATGTCGTTTCCTCCGCCGCTTCCCGGCAGGCGCCGCCGCATCGCGCCCGGGACCCCGATCTGCGTGGAATTGATGTTGCCGTACCGGTCGATCTGGGCGCCGCCGAGGAAGCCGAGGTCGATGAGCCCCCGCTGCAGCAGGCACCCCAGCACATCGCGCAGCGAGCCGAGCCGGACCGCCTGGTACATCACCTTCGGATCGGAGACGGAGATCGGCGTCGGACGGACCCGCGGGGCGATCACGCCGCTCTCGATGACACACACCACGTTGGGCGCGTGCGTGCGCTGCGCGAACGTCGTGGCCAGCAGCGGGAGCCCGGTGCCGACGAACACGACGTCTCCGTCGCGGACGTGGCGGGCCGCCTCGATGACCATGAGTTCCTGGTGCGAGTACCCGTCGGGCCGGGCAGCACTCTCGCGCATCCGGGAGATCACTCCTCGCGCGGCTCCAGCAAGCCGCGGTGCTAGACGATCGCCTGCATCGCCCGCCGCAGGCCCTCGAGCGTGTCCGGTCCGGCGGTGCGGGCCAGATGGTCGTCGAAGCCCGCGCATCCCCACACGCGCGCGTTCAAGTACTCCGCCACCGCGGGAGCGCCCGCGCGGGCGGCCGCCTGGTAGGCGCTCACGTGCGCGGCGTCGTAATCGTAGTACCGGTGCACCGACGTGGGATACGCGCCGAAGCGTTGCACCACGACCGCGCTCACGTGCAGGAACGGGATGGAGGTCTGCTCGGGGTGCGCGCGGATCTCGTCGGTAGAGACGAGTTCCTCGCAGCTCGCGATCACGTGGCGCGACGCGCGGATCATCTCCGGCTCGTGCGTGGCAAAGCCCTCGATGACCAGGTTGCCCATGCGGTCCGCCCGCTGCACGTGCACGATGCTCACATCCGGCTCGAGGGCCGGAACCAGCACGACCGGCTCCCCCGGCGCCCACGGATTGTCGATGACCAGGGCCTGGCCTGCGCGCGCGCCCGGCGAGGACTCCGGAGCGCGGGGCAGCAGGTCCGACCCGAGGAGGCTGCGCGTCGGCATAAAAGGCACGCCCATCTCGCCGGCGAGGAACCGGGTGACCATGGCGAGATGGCTGTAGTCGTCGACCTGGAGGGTCCCCTCTTCGATCGCCCGCCTCCAGCAGAACGTCGTCCCGAACCGCTCCAGGTTTCCAGACCCGCAGATGCACCGGCTCACCAGTCCGGCGCCGACCAGCTGGTCCATGGCGATCGAGAGGTTGCAGCCGGCGACGGTCAGGCCGCCGATGCGCTGGCGGATGATCTCATGGGTCAGGGCCATCGGACAGCGGCCGATGTTCTGGCCGCCCATCCCCACGACGGACCCGGGACGCACGTAGCGGGCGACCGCCTCCTGGGCGGTCATGAGTTTGTCGATGCTCCGGGTCGCCGGCTGCGCAGTCATCGGAAGGCTCGTGGGGCCGCTTCGGCCGGCGTCGCCGGCGTCCGATCCCCCAAAATCGTACAGGGAAATGTCGTATAATGTCAAATAAGAATCTGTGTGATGATCCATAAATTTGTCTTATGCTCCCTTTCGGGGCCCCATACCGCGGTGGAGCCGGCTGCACGCCGATGCCGGTAGCCGGGGCCCGCTCCCGCGCGGCGCGCGCCGGGGCGGCCCAACAATTGGCGCTCGTCCCACTCTCGACGTTCCACCTCGTCGCGCGGCTCGGGAGCGCCAGCCGCGCCGCGCGCGAACTCGGCATCAGCCAGCCCGCCGTCACCCAGCAGATCCGCCGCCTGGAGCGCAGCCTCGGGCTGGCGCTCTTCGACCGGATCGGCCGGCGGATCGTGGTGACCGACGCCGGGCGGACCCTGGACACCTTTGCGCAGAGGGTCTTCCATCTGCTGGACGCGGCCCGCGAGGCGATGGACAGTTTGACCGGGCTGCGCACCGGCCGGCTGGACGTCGGCGCCAGCCGGACGGCCGGCGCCTACTATATCGCCGGGCTGCTGGACCGGTTCAAGCAGCGGTACCCGGGCGTGCAGGTCAGTCTCTCGGTGGGGAATTCGGAATCGATCCTGGCGAAGGTCCTGGACTTCAGCCTCCATGCCGGCTTGATCGCCGGGCCGTGCGGCGACCCGCGCCTCGTCTCCCTGCCGCTGATCCGGGATCGCCTGTTCGTCGCCCTCCCGCCGGGCCACGCCCTCGGGGAGAAACGGGTGATCGCGATCCAGGACCTCCGCGGGTATCCGCTGATCCTGCGCGAACCCGGGTCTGCCACCCGCCGCCTGATTGCGGAGGCGTTCCAGGCGCGCGGCCTGGACGCGGCGCCGTCGATGGAACTGGAGAGCAATGAGGCCATCAAGAGCGCCGTCAATGACGGGATCGGGGTGGGCATCATGGCCCGCGCGGCCATCGCCCAGGATCTTGCCGCGGGGCGCCTGATCGGCCGCCCTCTGCGCGAACCCCTCTACCTCGACTTCTCGTTGGTGTACCATCGGGACCGGACGGCCTCGCCCGTGGTCGCGGCGTTTCTCGCGCTCCTGCCCGCGCCAGCCACGAAGAGGCGCAGAGGTAACGTCCCGACCCACGCCGTAGGGCGTGGAGCGGCGGGTCCGCTGGGAGGAGGACGGGGAACATGACCG
>DATHLI010000033.1:0-11258 GCA_035488355.1 bacterium
CCCAGGAGGCCCCCGGGCCGCCAGATGAGGACGGCCAGGAGCAGCACGAGCGTCAGGGTGTTGCTGAAAAGCGAGGAGATGTAGCCGGCCGTCAGCTGCTGCACCAGCCCCAACCCCACCCCGCCCACCACCGCGCCGAAGAACGAGCCCATGCCGCCCAGCGCGAAGGCGATGAACCCGGAGTTCGTGAAGAACCGTCCCGTGTCGAACTCGATCGACGTGATCGGTCCCAGGACCTCGCCGCCGATCGCTCCGAGCGCGGCCCCGGCGGCGAAGGCGAACAGGGTCATCCGGGACACGGGCACTCCCATCAGGCTTGCCGCTACGGGGTTTTCAGCGCAGGCGCGCAGGGCTTTCCCAAAGACGGTCCGCGCCAGGATGTACCATAAAAGCACCACGCTCGCGGCCGTCGCTCCCAGGATCCAGAACCCTTGGGTGGGGATGCGGATGCCCGCGATGGCGGCGGGGCGCTCTCCTGAAAACGCGGGAATCGAGTAGGGCTGGCTTCCCCAGATGATCAGGCTCGCGCCCTCGAACAGGGTCAGGAGCCCGACCATCAGGATGAGCATGCCGCTGGTGGGCAGCCGGCGCCGCGCCGGCCGGATGACCAGGCGCTCGGTCGCGCCCCCCACCAGCGCCGCAACGGCCGCCGCCCCCGGCACGGCGGCCAGGAGGGGCCAGCGCAGGTGCGTCTCGAGGGAATACATCGTGAGCGCTCCCAGGACGACAAACGCGCCCTGGGCGAGGTTCGGCACGCCCATGACGCTGTAGACGAGCGTGAACCCGACGGCGACCAGCGCGAAGACGCTGCCGGCGAGGACACCGCCTATCGCGATCTCGACCGCTTCGCGCATCCGCTCCCCTACTTCATGGGCCCTCCGCCCGAACCGCTCACGGGATCCCACGCCTGCGTGGACGGATTCCAACGGGTGACGATGGCGTCCCTCAGGGTCAGCCCCCGCTGAGGGCTCGCCTTGAAGTCGTAGATGCCGTTGATGCCGGCGACTCCCCTTAAGCGCGCGATGTAGTCCCGGATCTGGCCGGCGCCGGCATCGAGGCCCAGGTGCCGCAGCGCGTCGACGACGAGGACGGGCCCGTCCCACGCCAGCGTCGCGGCCCGATCGGGTTTCATGTTCCCGGCCTGGAGCGCGTCGAGAAAGACCTTCTGGGCGAGCTTCACCCGCCCCGGCGGGAGTGCCTGGTACGCCGGCCACGTGCTCGTGGGAAAGTACAGCTCCTCCGGGATGAACGAGGCGTACTGCTGCATCTGCGGGTACGTCATGTTCCCGTCCGTGGTAAGCACGGGGATCGCAAGGCCGCTCTGCGCGATGCCCTTGAACACCGTGCCGATCGGCGCCCCCGTGCTCCAGGCGATGAGGGCCTGCGGCTGGGCGGCCCCGATCCGCGCGATCTGGGCGGCGACGGTGACGTCCTGCGGGTTGAAGTGCTCGCGGGCAACGACCTGGACGCCTTGATTCTGGGGCAGCGCCGCCGCGGCCAGGATCCCTTCCTCGGCATCCTGGCCCGTCGCGTCCGTGGACGTCAGCACCGCGAGGCGCGTCCACCCCTTGCCTCGGAAAAAGGTGATGCTCGCCTGGGCCAGGTCATGGGTGGAGACGCCCGCGGTAAAGACGTAGCTGCCCTCATCGGGGTGGATGCCCGGCGAGAAGCAGTACATCACCGGGCCGTCCTTCATGAGGGGCGCCATGGCCCTGCAGATGGCCACCAGAGTGGATCCCAGGATGACCGGCACCTTCTTCGCGAGCACCTGGCCGGCCAGCTGCACCCCCAGCTGCGGGCTCGATTGATCATCCTGGACCGCCAGGCGGATGGGGCGTCCCTGGATTCCGCCTCGGGTGTTCTCGAGGCGTTCCAGGACCTGAAGCGTTCGCCACTCGGTCTGCCCGAGGAAGGCGGCCCCGCCCGTCAGGGGCAGGATGACGTTGAGTTCGTAGGGCGCGCCGGCGGGAGGCGCCCCGTGGGCGGCGAGCGCGAACACGAGCACCGCGGCAGCGGAAATCGCCGCGCGCCCGCCGCCGAGCCTGCGGCGGCTAGGCGTCATAGGCCAGCACCCGGTCGACGAGATCGCCGTGGGACACCTGGAGGGCCGCCATCTTCCGCTGCTGCACATGCAGCGCCATCTGCTGCACCTCCGCCGACATGGCGTAGCGCTCCAGGATCACCCGCCCGTAGCGGATGTGCTGCCCTTCGTCGGGAATAACATCTTCTTCGAGGCGTCTCGCGGTTTCCGGGTCCACCAGGCTGTCCAGCGCCTGCGCATCGTCGGCGAGGATCTGCTCGCGGATCACGGCCGCCGTTCGCTCGTCCACGAGGAGCCGCTTCGGGTCGACCAGGGTCTTGAACATTTCTGTGATCATGACTTCTCCGGTGCACTGGAGGGAGACGACCAGCTCCACCGGATGGCTCCAGTTGTAGGTCCCGTAGTAGAGTTCCCAGTCGCCGGGCGTGGGCGTGTAGCGCGCGAGGTCGCCGTCGCCGCCGAGCGCCCGGACGCGCTCTGCGAACACCTGGGAATGTTTCCACTCCTCCAGCAACTGCCGGGTCAGGAGCAGCTTCAAATCCTGGGCGTCGTCCGGCAGCAGGGCCAGCGTCTTCGCGGGGACGTGCACGCCGATCATGTACTCCCGCCACATCAGGGAGCGGCAGTATTCAATCAGCCCCCGGGCCTGGAGCCGGGCGCGGATCCGGCCGTACTCCTGGGCGACGTAGCGCTCGGCCCACTCGTGGGAACGCCGGACGAGGTCGATGGCGAACGTCCTGCCGTCCATGGTCGCAGTCCCCTCCCCGTGCGGCCCATGGTTCGCTGCGGGCACGCGGGCACTCCTTCCCCGCGGCCTTCAGCCTCGACGGCCGGATCTTTTTCCAATAGCCAAACGTTCACCCGCCGGCCGCTGGACGGGTTCAGATCTTCGACTGCGCCGCGGTGGTCGGAGCGAACAACTCCCCCGCGGTCAGCCGGCGCGCGGACAGGCCCTGCTCGAAGTGGTAGCGCAGGAAGGCCTCCAGGGTCCTGGCGTTCTTCTCGACCCCGTACGTCCAGAAGTCCTCGCCCATCAGCGCCTTCGCCCGCTCGGCGCTCCAGGTCAGGGAAGGCAGGCTGACGCTGAGCACGTTGGGATCGCTGAGCGCTGAGACGGCGATGTCCTTGGCGGCCGCGAAGGCCTTGTAGACGCTTGCGGGGAGCCAGGGGTGGCGGGCCGCGAGGTCCGCCTTGATGCCGATGAGGTGCATGATTGGGAAGATGCCCGTGCGCCGGTAATACGCTTCCTCGGCGTCCCCGAAATCGGCAAAAAGCCGGCCGATGTGCGCGGCGCCGCGCGTGAAGCAGGACGGGGCGCGGGGCGCGACTAGCGCGTCGATGCGGCCTTCCTCCAGCATGCCCGACAAGGTCTGGCCTTCGGGCGCCGCGTTCAGGGAAACGCCGCTCGGCGCCGCGACGGCGATCTTTTCGACGCGGCCGGGCATTTCGAGCCCTCCCGTCACCCAGCGCAGGTCTTGCGGCCGGACCCCGTAGTCGTCCAGCAGCAGCCCGCGGACCCAGACCGCGGCGGTGACCTGGTACTCGGGGACCCCGACGAGGCGCCCGCGCAGGTCCTCAGGTGCTTTGATGCGGTCGGTCCGCGCGTAGATCGCGGAATGCCGGAAGGTGCGCGACACGAACGCCGGGATGCCGATGTAGGGACAATTTCCCCTCGAACGGCGGATGGTGTAGCTGCTCAACGACAGTTCGGAGACGTCAAACTCCTCGTGCACGAACGCGCGGAAGAACATCTCCTCCGTCGTCAGGCGCAGGTACAGCGGACGGCAGCCCTCGATCGGCACCCGGCCGTCGAAGAGCGGATGGGTCCGGTCGTAGTCGCCGCAGGCGATCGTCAAGGGGATGGTCTGGGTCATCGGGTCGGACAATATGATGATCCCGCGTGGAAGTCCTTTCGACCGACGCCCCCATAACGCCGCGGGCGCCGAGAGCCTCTCGGCGCCCGCACCCGGCCCGCTCGCTCAACGTCTGCTGTTGATCAGTCGGCCCGAGCCGCTCCTGGTCTCGGGGGCCGTCACTTCGACACGATTTGTCCCCGGATTTCCCCGCCAGGATGGGCCACCGTGTGGACGTTGGCGTAGGTGTTCCCGGCCTCTATCGACTGCGCCAGGGCTTCCAGTGTCGTCCCACACGCGGGGTTGACGATGTTCGCGTTCGTGAACTGCACGTGGTCGACCCATTTGCCGTCGACATCCCAGCCGGGGGCGTGGAAGCCGGCAAGGAACACGACGATCGGCCCGTTGGTGCCCTGCGCGGCGCAGTGGATATGGGCCTGCTGGACCCGGACGCCATCCTTGACCGTGAGGGTGAACGTTGCCGCGGTGAAGTCCTCGTTGAACCTGATGCGGACACTGCCCAGCATCTCCGTCGCAACGGGCGGCACTTCCTGATCTCCCGTCATGAACGCCTCGAACTGGCGGCCGTGACCGTTGGCTCCCCCTCTCTGCACCAGCAAAGCGATCAGAAGCACGGCAACCGCCATGGCATACCGCCGCATCCTCCCACCTCCCTCTCCGGCAATGTGCCCCAGGAGTGCGGGGCTCAGCCTCCGAGAGTTACTTTAAGGGTGGATAGGGTGTTTGTACATCGAGGTATGCCCCGAGCGTTGGGTGGGAGATTCCTTAACTTCGGTAGGATCGAGCCGACGGCGGCCGGAACAAATGATCCACGCTCCGCGACGCGGCGATTACAAGACTCCGGAGGATTCCCGAAGAGCGGCGCGAAGGAGCCGTCACGCTGCCTCCCGGAGGGACCCCCGCATGTTTGAGGTGTCCGCGCGGCTGGACCATCTGGAGATCCTGAGCGAATCGCCTGAGCGGCTGGTCGGCTTCTATCGAGACGCGATGGGCATGGCGCCCGCCCGCATCGACCGGGATCTGTGGCTCTGCGCGGCGCCCGAGCGGCGGGTGCTGATCGCCCGCGGGCGATCGAGGACGCTGGGGTTCGGCGCCTACCGGTGCGCATCGCCCGACGATCTGGCGGCCCTGCGGGCGCGGCTCGAACGGGGCGGCGCGGTGCTCGCCCCCGCGCGCAGCCCGCTCCTCGAGCCCGGCGGCTTTTCGATCTCCGACCCCGACGGGAACTCCGTGCTCTTTGGGATCGGCACGCCCGCATCGGGCGCTCCCGCGGCCGGCCCCGCGCTCCGCGCGCGGCTCCAGCATATGGTCGTGGCGACCGACCACGCGGAGGCCGTGGTGCGATTCTACACCGGCGTCGTTGGAATGCCGATCTCCGACAAGGCGGTGCAGGGCGATGCGATCACCGCCTGCTGGCTCCGCACCGACGTGGAGCACCATACCCTGGCGGTGTTCCGGGCTCCGGAGCGGCGGCTCGATCATCACTCCTATGAAGCGGGCGACTGGGCCCTGATTCGCGATTGGGCGGATCACTTCGCCCGCCAGGGCGTCAAGCTCATCTGGGGGCCGGGCCGGCACGGCCCCGGGAACAACCTCTTCATCATGGTCCACGATCCGGACGGCAACCGGGTCGAGGTCTCGGCCGAGCTCGAGGTCGTGAACCGCGATCGGCCGATGGGTATCTGGCCGCACGAGGAGAACACCTTCAACAAGTGGGGTCAGGCGCTCTTCCGAAGTTGAGCCTGGCCGTGCCATCGAAGGCATGACCCCGCGGCGGTATGCGGTCGCGATCATCGGCGCCGGACCCACGGGGCTCACCCTGGCGAACCTGCTCGGGCTCGAGGGCCTGCGCGTCCTTGTCCTCGAGCGCAATCCCACAACGGTGCAGGAACCCCGAGCGGTGTCGATCGACGACGAGGCGCTGCGCACCATGCAGGCCGCTGGGCTGGCCGAGGTCGTCCTCCCGGCGGTGGTGCCGGGCTACGGGTACCGGTACCTCTCGCCGTCCGGCCGCTGCTTCCTCGCGGTCGAGCCGGCGAGGATGCCCTACGGCTATCCTCGCCGCAGCGCCTTCCGCCAGCCCACGCTGGAACGACAGCTCCGCGAGGGGCTCGGGAGGTTTCCGAGCGTGGATGTCGTGTTTGGGCATGCGCTCGCGTCATTCACGCAGCATGACCGCGGGGTATCCCTCGCGGCGGATGGTCCGTCCGGCCGTGCGCTCGAGGCGGAATGCGACTACCTGATCGGGTGCGACGGCGCGGACAGCGCGGTGCGGCGGCTTCTCGGCATCGCCCTCGAGGGGTGGAGCTTCGACGAGCGCTGGCTGATCATCGACCTCGAACGCTCGGAGGTCGAGTCCCCGCACACGATGGTCTTCTGCGATCCGGCCCGCCCGGGCATCGCGCTCCCCGGACCGGACCGAACCCGCCGTTTCGAGTTCAAGCTCGCCCCACACGAGCGGGACGAAGAGCTGCTGGCCCCGCGGGCGCTCGAGGAGTTGCTGCGCACCCATGGGGCCGATCCCCGAAGCGTGATCAGGCGGTCGGTCGTCTATCGGTTTCACGCGCGGGTGGCGGCGCGATGGAGTGCCGGCCGGGTCCTCCTCGCCGGCGACGCCGCCCACCTGTCGCCGCCCTTCGCGGGCCAGGGCATGAACAGCGGCATCCGCGATGCGCACAACCTGGCGTGGAAACTGGCGGCGATCGTACGCGGGCAGTTGGGGCCGGGGCTCCTCGAGACCTACGAGAACGAGCGGCGGCCCCACGTCTGGGAGATGATCCGGCTGGCGCTGTGGATGGGCCGGGTCATGGCGCCGCGGGGCCGCCCGGAGGCCTGGGCGGTGGAGCACGCGCTGCGCCTGCTCAGGCTGTCCCCGCCGGCGCGCGACTACATCGCGGAGATGCGCTGGAGGCCGGTGCCGCGTTTCTCGTTCGGCTTCCTCCTCCCCGAACGCGGCGGTCCGGCCCCCCAGACGCCGGTGGGCCGCCTGCTGCCGCAGCCGTGGGTCGAGACCGCGGACGGCCGGACGGTCCGGCTCGATGAGGCGCTGGGGAACCGGTTCGTCCTTCTCGCGCAGACGGCCCGATCGGGCCGCGCGCTCGCCGCGGCTGCGCATCCGGTCTGGGATCGTCTGGACGTCAGGCGCGTTCTCGTGCGACCCGGCGCGGGCGGAGGCGAGGTGCCTCCCGGCCTCGAGGTCGTCTGGGACGGTGCCGGCGCCGTCGGCGCGGCGTTTGCGCGCCGTGCCGGCCACATCCTGCTGCTGCGGCCGGACCACTACGTCGCGGCCTGCATCCCCCCCGGCGCGCTCGATCGGGCGGCGCAATCCGTCGGCGCTCTCGCGGCGCGCACGTGGGAACGTCCGGCGTCATGAGCGGCGCGCCGACTCGATGGCAGCCGCCAGCCGCTCCGCGCCGCTGGAGAGGACGTCGGGACGAACCACCGCGAACCCCAGGACGAGGCCGTTGGCCGCCCTCGCGCGCTGCGCGTAGTAGGCCGCGAGCGGCGTGACCTCCAGGCCACGCTTGGCCGCCTCGCGGGAGACCTTGCCGGCATCGACGCCGACGAGGTCGCCCACCGCGTGCAGTCCGGTCCGAACCGGCCGCAGCCGGAGCGCCCCGCCGCAGAAGCGCTCCACGGCCGCGGCCAGCGCGTCGAGACGCTCGCGATAGGCCGTCCGCATCCGGCGGAGATGGCGGGCGAAATGGCCCTCGAGGATAAAGTCGGCCAGCGCGGCCTGATCGAGGGTCGGCGGATGCTGGTCGGCGGCGCGGCGCCCGGCCACCAGCCGCTCCTGAAGGCCGGCCGGCACGATGAGAAACCCAAGGCGCAGGGCCGGGAAGAGGGTCTTGCTGAAACTGCCGATGTAGATCACACGGCCTTCGGTATCGAGGCCGTGCAGGCACGGGACGGCCCGCGTCCCGTAGCGGAACTCGCTGTCGTAGTCGTCTTCCACCACCCACGCGCGCGCCGTCCCGGCCCACCTCAGCAGCGCGAGCCGCCGCCGCAGGCTCATCGGCACGCCGAGCGGATACTGATGGGAGGGCGTCAGGTACACGAGACGCGCATCGCCCGCGCGGCGCGCGCCCGCGTCCACGTCGAGACCCTCCGCGTCGACCCGCACGGGGACGATCCGGGCTCCGGCGCCCAGCAGCGCGGTGCGCGCGCCGGGGTAGCCCGGCTCCTCCATCCACGCGCGCTCACCCGGGTCGAGCAGCAGGCGGCACACGAGGTCCAGCCCCTGCTGCGCGCCACCGACAACGACGATTTGGTCCGCGTTGCACTGTGTTCCCCGTGCCATCTGCACGTGGCCGGCGATGGCCTCGCGCAGGGCGCGGAGGCCCGCCGGATCGCCGTAGTCCAGCTGCGCCGTGGTGGCGGATCTCAGCCGCCGGGTGATCAGCCGCTGCCACAGGGAGATTGGAAAGAGATCCACCCCGGGCGTTCCGATGCGGAAGGCGCGCGGCGGGCCGGCCAGGCGCAGGGCTCCCTGCGGGGCGGCCGCGAGGGCCGCGCCCCGGCGGGACAGCGGCGGGTGGCTCGACGGTCCTGCCCGCCGGACCGTCTCTGCTCGCCCCCGGCCGGGGGAGGGCGGGAAATCATCCGGGAGATCGTCGGCCACGAAGGTGCCCGCGCCGCGGCGCGCGGCGAGATAGCCCTCCGCCGCGAGCTGTTCCAACGCGAGCACGGTGGTGGTGCGAGAGATGCCGAGGTCGTCGGCCAGGGCGCGCGACGACGGCAGCCGGGTCCCCGGCACGGCGGCTCCGGTCAGAATGGCGCGCCGGATCCCCCGATAGACCTGTTGCTGCAGCGTTGCGCGGGCGCGGGAACCGATGCGGATCAACAGGTTGGTCGCCAGATGGCTGCGCATTGCGCCCCCCGGTGGTTCTACCAGTTGAGGCAAATCGGCTGCTTCCATCATACCGGTTGCGCTGCGCCCGTGTCACGCCGAGTGGCCTTATCGCTTTCCCCGCCACTGGACCTTCATCTAGTGGAGGGCGGCGGCGACAATGGCGTTGGCGCCACCCTGCGCTTCACGGCCGAGGCGCGCCGGGGCGCGGTGCAAAGACATGCCAACCGGGAAATACGCCCTTGGACTGTGGCAGGGCGTTGCGCTCTATGTCGGCGCGGTGCTCGGGACGGGGATGCTCGTCCTGCCGTCGGTTGCCGCCGAGACGGCAGGGCCGGCCTCGCTGCTCGCCTGGCTCCTTCTGGCGGGGCTCTCGTTTCCGATGGCGCTCACCTACGCCGCCTTATCGCGCGAGCGGCCCGATGCCGCCGGCTTTTCCGGCGCGATCGAGCGGGCCTTTGGGTCGCGATGGGGCGCGGTGGCCGGATGGCTGTTCCTGGCGCAGGCGCCGACGGGCACCGTCATCGCCGCGCTGATCGCCGGCGAATACGCCGCGAGCCTCACCGGCGGCGGCCGGGAGGTGCGGTTTGCGCTCGGGGGCGGGTTGGTCGCGTTTGCCTACGCGCTCAATCTGGCGGGCCTGCGGGTCAGCGCGCGGGCGCAGCTCCTGTCTGTGGCGGCGATCACCGCGGGCATGCTGCTGATCGTCGGACGGGCGCTCGGCCGCCTCGACCTTCCGGCATTCTCCCCGTTCGCGCCGCACGGGGCCGCCGCGATCGGCCTCGCCGCCGTTCAGCTATTCTGGGCCTTCGTCGGCTGGGAGGCGATTACCCCGCTGGCCGCCGACTTCCGCAACCCGAAGGACATCTCGCGCGCCAGCCTTCTCGCCGCCGTGGTCGTGGGCCTCCTGTACGTTTCCCTCGCCGTCGCCACCGTCGGCACGCGCGCGTACGGCCCGGCGCTCGGGGCGGAGATTCCGCTGGTGCCCATGGCCGCCGGCACCTTTGGGCCGGCGGCCGCGCTCGTGGCCGGCGCCTCGGGCTTCGTGCTGTCGTTCGCGCCTGTGAACGCCTACACCGCCGGCATGGGCCGGCTCATCGCGGCGCTCGGGCGGCGGCGGCAGCTCCCGGCCTGGCTCGGCGCCGTGGCGGCCTCGGGGACTCCGCGGCGCGCCCTCGGCGTGCTGGGCACGCTGTGCGCGGTCGCCGGCGCGGCCGCCTATGCGGCCGGCTGGGGCATCACCGACCTGCTGCCGCTGTCCACCTCGTCGTTCATCGCCACGTACGTGCTCTCGATGGCCGCGGCCGTGCGCCTGCTCCACCCGCCGCTCAGATACGCCGCGGCCGCAGCGCTGGCTGCGTGCGCGCTGGTGTTGGTGTTCGTCGGCCCGCTGCTGGTGTGGATCGCCGGGATCGCGGCGTGCGCGCTCGCGTACCAGCGGCTCGTCACCGGCCGCTGCGCGACAGCGTCTCCGCCCAGCCGCGCATCAGCGACCTGCCTTTCGCAATCTGGTCCGCGCTGAAGAACTTCTCGAGCCCCACCCGGCGAATCGGGTAGACGGGGCGCTGGAAATCCTGCTCGTACCCAAACGGGATGGTGGCGTCGATCGCCATGCCGCCCTCGAAGCGGGTGTTCATCGCCGTCCACTGCCGGTCACCGGCCGTGAGCCGTTCCTCGGGGATGAAGGTCTGGCCCGCGCCGCCGGGGACCGGGTTGAGGATGTCCGTCCTCGGGTTCACGCGCGTGGTGAGGCACCAGATGATCTCGTCCATGTTGTAGATGTCGACGTCGTGATCGACGGCGAACGCCAGGCGCATCCCCTGGCTCGTCGCCATGGCCGCGACGAGGAAATTGCGGACCATGCCGTCATCGGTCTTGAGCCGCTTCTTCACCTGGATGATGCAGCCGCCCCAGTCGGTCATGCAGTACGGGATGTTGACGTCCTGCACGATGCCCGGCTGCAGGCGCTCGCAGAGCTCGAAGATCGCGGACTCGCGGACCGTCGTGTCGATGTTGTGGCAGTCGAGCATGTGGACGCCGAGCAGGTAGAAGATCGGTTTGGCGGCGCGGCGGCGCATGGTGATGCCCGTGACGTGGAAGGTGGGGGCCCGGTACGCTTTGCCCATATAGCCGGCCCACTCGGGGTGGAACGGGAACTTGCCCTGCTTGTCGGCGGCCTCGGCCTCGGCCGTCTCGTAGCGCTTGTCCCGCGGGTAGAGGTGTCCCTCCAGGACCAGTTCGCTGTCCGCCACGGCCCAGGCGTCGACGGTCCGGGCTTTGACGATGCGGATCGGGAAACCCTGGACCGCGCCGGCCGCGCCCAGTTCGTCGCCGCCGCGCGGCAGGATCACGTAGTCGAAGCCGCCGCCGGCGATGAGCGTGGCCGCCGGCGGGAGGCCGAAGCACATCGTCAGCGGAATGGGCCGCTCGTCGTGGTAGTGCTCGGTGATGATCTGCCACATGTGGGCGCCCGGCGCCGACTGGAAGGTGCAGA
>DATHLI010000034.1:0-1607 GCA_035488355.1 bacterium
GACGATGAAGCCGGGGATGCGCGAGAACGAGTGCGTCGGCCTCGTGGCCAAGGTCCTCTACGACCTCGGCTCGGAGCACGTCGAAGGCGTCAACGCCATCTCGGGGGAGCGGTGCAGCCCCCACCCGCACGTCTACACCGACCGCGCGCTGCGCCCGGGCGATCCGGCGTACTTCGACATCCTGCACAGCTACAACGGCTACCGGACCTGCTACTACCGCACCTTCGCCATCGGCAGCGCGTCCGCGGCCATGGTCGACGCCTACACGCGGTGCCGCGACTACCTGGACGCCGCCATCGGCCTGATCCGGCCCGGGGTCACCACCGCGGACGTGGTCGAGGTCTGGCCCAAGGCGCAGGAGTTCGGCTTCCCCGACGAGGAGGCGGCCTTCGCGCTGCAGTTCGGCCACGGCGTCGGGCTCTCCATCTGGGAGAAGCCCATCTTCAGCCGCCTGGTCTCACTCGACCATCCGGAAGTCATCCAGGAGGGGATGGTGTTCGCCCTCGAGACGTTCTGGCCGGCCAGGGACGGCTGGTCGGCGGCTCGGATCGAGGAGCAGCTGGTGGTGACGAAGGACGGGTGCGAAGTCATCACCCGGCTTCCGGCGGAGGAACTGCTCGTCGCCGGCGCGCACCACTACACGGTCGCCGGTCCCCTCCCCAAGACGCGGGAAACGCAGTCCCACCTCAACCGCCGCCCCGACGCGCGCCGGGGGGATGGGACGGTGCGCGCCGTCGTGGCGGGCGCCAAGAACGAAGGCGGGAAGGTCCGGACCTAACCGGTTCCCGAGCCCCGCGACCTCACGGAACGAGCTGAATCTTCAGGGATTCGCCGCTCCGGAACAGCGCCAGCGCGTCCGTGTACCGGGCGAGCGGGAGCGTGTGCGTCAGGATCGGCTGCACGCGGACGGCGCCGCTCTCCAGGAACTCGATGGTGGGAAAGAACGTGTAGTTCACGGCCATGGAGCCGTAGATCGTCAGGTCATTGTTGTACACTTTGAACGGCTCAAAGCTGACCTTTGCGCCGGCGGGAGAGACCCCGAAGATGAGCAGCCGCCCGCCGCGTTTCACGTACGCAAACGCCTCCTCGACCACACGCGGGTTCCCCGTCGCATCGATCACCACGTCGAATCCCCGCGGATGCGCCTGGCGCAGCGTCTCATTGAGCGCGGCGCCGGGGGACGCGGTCAGGTCGGCGCCCAGCTCGCGGGCCACGGCGAGGCGGTTGGCCTTCAAATCCACCATCGCCAGGCTCGCCGCCCCGTCATGCTTCACCGCCTGCAGCAGCAACAGTCCCATCGGTCCGGCGCCGAAGATCAGAACTTCGTCTCCGACGGCGATCGGCATTCGCTTGAGGGCCCAGGTCACGCATGACAGGGGCTCGACGAACGCGCCCTCCGCAAAGCTCATCCGCTCAGGGAGCAGGTAGGCGTTCCGGGCCGGCGCCCGGACGTACTCGGCAAACCCTCCGTCCGTCGTGTCCCCAATGGCGCCCCACCGCTCGCAGAGGTTCCCGCGAAGCGTCTTGCAGAAGTAGCACTCTCCACAGAAGAGCGAGGGATCGACCGCGACGCGGTCCCCCTCGCGCAGGCCCTGGACCCCCCGGCC
>DATHLI010000035.1:0-2525 GCA_035488355.1 bacterium
GCGGCCTCACACGCCTCCGGGACTCCATCGGGCCGCTTCAGGCGGGCGAGCACACGACCGGTCGCCTCCTCGAAACCCAGGAGTTCCACCCGGTGCTCGACCTCGACGCCGAGTTCGGCCAGGCGGTCGATCAGCAGACGCCCGTGCTCATCCTGGGGAAAGACCAGCGCGTAAGGAAATGGACTGAGGCCTGCGCCCATGTCGCCGAAGAAAATGCGACCCTTGCGCTTGCCGGCCACCCAGAGGTTCGCGGCGACGAGCTTCCGTCCACGCTCGACGACCGCGTCGGCGAGGCCGATCTGGCCGTACAGCTCAAGGGTGCGTGCCTGCACGGCAACTGCGCGCGACGTCGTCTCCGGCTCCGCCTTCTTGTCCACGATCCTCACGCGCACACCCCGCCGCGTCAGCCACAGGGCCAACACCAGGCCGGTCGGGCCCGCGCCAACGATGAGGACGTCGGTGTCGCGAATTGACTATGACCTCAGCAGGCGAAGACGTTCAGAGCCAGCGCCGAACGCGTTGCTTGTATCGGATATAGTCCTGGCCAAACTTTCGCTCCAAATACCGTTCCTCGCGTTCAATGACCGTGCGCTGCATCACGACCAGGACCAAGGGGAGCAACACGAAACCCCACCATGCCTGAGTGAGAATGGACACCCCGGAGTAGCCAAAGGCAAGTCCCAGGTACAGCGGGTTTCGGGTAAAGCGGAACGGTCCGGTCACGATGAGCGCGGTGGAAGGGACCATCGGATTGATACTCGTTCGCGCTCGCCGGAAGGTGAGGATCGCGGGAATGCTAACGGCCAGCCAGAGTGCCAGGAGGAGTCCACCGGCCAGATCGGCCACCACCGGCGGCAAGAGCCGGACCGGGTACAGCCGGCTGAACACGTAGCTGACTGCCAGCGGAACCAGATAGACGAGCGGCGGGGGGACAGGGATGCCAGCCGTGTCACGTTCGCTCATGTTCCTCTCCTTATCACAACCGATACGCCGGCCGGGTAGATAGGGTTTCGGCCATGACGATAGAACCCCTTGACCACGAGATGGCGCGATGATATACCGCACGGTGATCCGGCCGCTCCTCTTCAGGGTCGATCCCGAGACGAGCCACGAGTTGGTCCTGACGCTGCTCGGAGCTGTCGGCCCGGTGTGGTCGCGCTTGCCGGGGCCCGGGCGGGACCCCCTCCTGGAGACCACCGTCTGCGGGATCAGGTTTCCCTCACCCGTCGGCCTCGCCGGCGGGTTCGACAAAGCGGGGCGGGGGCTGTGGGCCTGGCCGGCGCTCGGGTTTGGATTCGTGGAGGTCGGCACCGTCACCGCGCTGCCCCAACCGGGCAACCCACAGCCGCGTCTGTTCCGCCTCCCCGAAGACGAGGCGCTGATCAACCGCCTCGGGTTCAACTCCCCCGGCGCGGAGGCGGTGGCGGCGCGGCTCGCAGGCATGAGGAAGAGGCGCTATCCGATTCCTCTGGCGGTCAATATCGGCCGGAGCCGGGCCGTGGACAACGAAGCGGCCCCGGAGGACTACGCCTCCTCCCTCGACCGGCTGCATGCGTTTGCGGATTTCCTGGTCATCAACCTCTCCTCGCCGAACACTCCCGGGCTGAGAAATCTCCAGATGCGAGAGGCGGCCGTGCCCTTGCTCGATCGGCTGGCGGCGCGGAACCGCGCGCTCGGGGAAAAGCCGCTCTTCGTGAAGGTCGCTCCCGATCTCACCGAGGGGGACCTGGAAGCGATCGTCTCCTCCCTGGACGGCAGGGCCCACGGGCTCGTGGCCGCGAATACCACCGTCCGGCGGGACGGACTGCAGAGCGCCGCCCGGAACGAGGCCGGGGGCGTGAGCGGGCGGCCGCTGCGGGATCTCGCCACCCAGGTGATCCGGACCTTGTGGCGGCTCACCCGCGGGAGAATCCCGATCATCGGCGTGGGGGGAATCTTCACTGCGGAGGATGCCTACGAGAAGATCAAGGCCGGCGCGGCGCTGGTTGAACTGTACACCGGCTTCGTCTATGGAGGCCCCTGCACCCCCCGCCGCATCGCGGGGCGGCTGCGCATCCTGCTGGCCCGGGATGGGTTTCAGTCGCTGTCGCAGGCCGTCGGGGTAGAGGCTCGATAGGCCGCGCGCCGGGAGAAGGAGAGCCCAATGAGCGTCCCCACCTTCCACTGGATCGGCCGCTCCATCAAGCGGCGGGAGGATCCCCGGTTCCTCCGCGGCCAGGCGCAGTACGTCGATGACATCGTGCTGCCCGGGATGGCGTTCCTCGTGATTGTACGCAGCACACACGGGCATGCCCGCCTGCGGAAGGTCGATGTGGACGCTGCCCGCCGAGCGCCCGGCGTCGTCGCCGTCGTCACCGCGGAGGATCTGGCCGGCCGGGTCCACGCCGTGCCCCCCAATCCGCTGAAAGACGCCCAGGTCGCCGCAGTCCCCCACCCCATCCTGGCCGCGGGGACGGTCCGGTACGTTGGGGAGCCGGTGGCGGCCGTGCTCGCCGAGAGCCCCGCGGCGGCGGTCGATGCGGCGG
>DATHLI010000036.1:0-7716 GCA_035488355.1 bacterium
TCGCGGTCGGCCCGGGAATGGATCGGTCCGCCCTCCGTGCCGTCCACCCGAATCGGCGTCCCGATACGGACGCGGATCGTCCCGCGGGACAGACGATGCGCGCCCCGGGGGAGGATCGTGTCGGTGCCGATGATGGCGACGGGGAGAATGACGGCGCGGGTGTGCAGCGCCAGCAGCGCCGCGCCGGGCTCGGGGGGCCGCAGATCTCGGATGCTGGCGCCCCGGGTCCCCTCGGGGAACATCACCAGCGCCCCGCCCCGCTCGAGGATCTGCCGGGCCGTGCGCAGGGCCTGGCGGTCCGGCGCGCCGCGCCGCACCGAGAACGCGCCGCAGGCCGTGATCCACCACCGGAGCAGCGGCGGGCGGAACAGCTCGATCTTCGCCATGAAATGGACGGGGCGGCGGATGGTGCAGCCCACCACGAGGGGATCCAGTTCGCTCACGTGGTTGCTCACGACAATCAGGGGGCCCTTCGGAGGCTCGTGCTGGCGGCCTTCGACCCGAAAGCCAAACCGCAGGCGCAGGAAGATCGAGACAAGGCACCTGGAGATCCTATAGACCACGTGCGCGTTCCACCAGAGCCACGATCTGATCGACCACCTGGCCCACCGTCAGCGCGGTGCTGTCGATCACCACCGCCCCGGGAGCGACGCGCAGTGGAGCCACCTCACGGGTGGTGGCCATCCGGTCGTCTTCCTCGATGATCCTGCGCACCGCCTCGAGGGGCAGCGGCGTCCCGCCCGCAGCCAGCTCCATCTGGCGCCGCTGCGCCCGCACGTCCATCGACGCGGTCAAGAACACCTTCACCCTGGCGTGGGGCAAAATGACCGACCCGATGTCGCGGCCCTCCATGACGACGGTCCCCCGGCTGCCGAGGGACCGCTGCAGCGCCCCGAGCACCTCCCGCACCCCCCGAGGGCGGGCCACCTTCGCCACGATCTGATTGACCTGTACGCTTCTCAGCTCGGACGTGACATCTTCGCCGTCGACCAGCACGCGCGTCCCCCCGTCCGATGGAGGCTCGAAGGAGAGCGTGATCGCCCGGGCGAGCGCGGCGAGGGCGCCGGGGTTGTCCGCGGACACCCCGCGGCGGATGGCTGCCACCGCGACCGCGCGATACATGGCTCCGGTGTCGATGTACGTGAACCCGAGGCGCCGGGCGACCTCGCGGGCCACCGTGCTCTTTCCCGAGCCCATCGGTCCGTCGATCGCGACCGCAAGGCCCGCCGGCTTGTCTTCCACGCCCCCACCGATTCGGTGCCGGGACCGACCGTTCCTACGCGCCGGCCCCCTGTGCACCCGGCCGGCGCGTCTCGGGCCTGCGGGCCACCAGGCGCGCCGTGGCGAACTCCCGGTCCCCTTCGCGGACAGGCCCTTCGGCGGTCTCGAGGATCTCCCACCGGGAAAAGAGGCCGGCCGCCTCGCCGGGCCGGAGGCCAAACCGGTGGGCTTCCCCGCCGGGGACGGCGAGGTGGGTCTCGAAATACAGCACGCCGCCGGGCCGAAGCCACCGCCACAGGCGGGAAATGAGCCGCCGCTTCAAAAAGAACGTGTGCACGATCAGGTCGTACGACGCCGGCCGGCATTCGAACCGGTCGAGATCGGCCAGGATCAGATTGACCCGAGCGCCGGCCGGGGCGGTGCGCCGTCGCAGGATCCGGAGTGCCTCCATCGAGATGTCCACGGCATCCACCGTCCATCCATGACGCGCCAGCAGCAGCGAATGACGGCCCAACCCCGCGGCGACATCCAGCGCGCGCGCTGGGCGCGCTGGCCGGAGCCTCGGGATCCAGGCGGCGAGGAGCGAGGCGGGGTCGACGTCGTGGCGGCTGTCCCCGGCCGCATAGCGGGCATCCCATCGGACCCGATCAGCGCGCACGGGTGCCGATCGCTCCCGGCATTTGACGCCCAGGGGTAATTCCCGTACCATCGACCAGAAATGCCACGCGTTCCACGCCCTCTGCTTGCCGGACTCGTGTGTCTCACCGCCATTCGCCTGGGCATCGCGGCGGCCCTCCCCATTGGAGACGACGAAGCCTTCTACTGGGAATGGTCCCGGCACCTGGCGGCCGGCTACGTCGATCATCCGCCCGCGATTGCCTATCTCGTCTGGGCGGGGGTCCACCTCCTGGGGCGGACGCCGCTGGCGGTGCACGCCGTGGCGATCCTGCTCTCGTTCGGCACGTCGCTCGGGCTCTACGCGCTTGCCCGAGAGATCACCGGGCGCGAGGACGCCGCGCTCTGGTCGGTGGTGCTGTGGAATCTGATCCCGGTGTTCGACGCCGCCGCGCTCGTGACCGCCCCCGACGCGCCGCTCTTCTTCTTCTGGGTCCTCACCCTGCTCGCCGCGTGGCGGGCGGCACACGGCGGCACGCTGTGGACGTGGCTCGCATCCGGCGTGTGGCTTGGTCTCGCGCTCCTGAGCAAGTACATGGCCGCCGCCCTGCCGGTGTCGATCGGGCTGTGGCTGACGCTGTCCCCCGAGCGGCGCCGGTGGCTCATCCGGCCGGAGCCGTACGCGGCCTGCGCGGTGGCGCTGGCCCTCTTCGCGCCCGTCGTCTGGTGGAACGCGATGCACCGCTGGATCTCGTTTGTCTTCACCGCGCTGGGCACGGCGGGATGGACGAACAGCGGCGACCTCCGGTACTTCCTTTCCACCCAGTTCGTCTACCTCGGTCCCGTGCTCTTCCCCGCCCTCGTGGGGGCGCTCGCCATCGCCTGGCGCCGCGGGCGGGGTCGCGCCGCGGGCACGCCCCCAGCCGATGCGGGAGGCGAGGGCTGGCGTTTTCTCGCGCTGACCGGCTGGCCGGTCATCCTCGGCACGTGCGCGGCCAGCCTGCTGGTGCAGGCCAAACCCCACTGGTCGGCCCCGGGGTACATCCCGGCGGTGATCGCCCTGGCCGCGATCGCCACGGAGCGCCCGCGGCATCCCTGGCCGCGCATCTGGGCGTGGGGCGCCGGCCTCGCGGCCGGCCTCACGGCTGCCCTCGCCATCGTGTTCAATGCGCTCCCGTGGCTCGCCTCGTGGCTCCTCCCACCGCAGCTCGATCCCGCGATGAACTACTACGGCTGGGCGGAGGCCGGGCCGGCGGTCGTCGCGGCCGCCGAGCGAGAGGCGCACGGACCGTTCTTCGTGACCAGCGACTGGTATCAGGTGATGGCGCCGTTCGACTTCAGCACCGGCGGCCGGGTCCCGTCCACGACGATCACCGGCGACGACCAGTACCGGTTCTGGACGCGGTTGGACACGCTGCGCGGCCGGGATGGGCTGTTTATCCGGGACAACCGGCAGACGTATGACATCGATTTGGAGCAGGTCTGTGAGTCCCTCGACGTGGGGCCGAGCGTTCCGCTGATGCGCCGGGGGGTCGTGATCCGCACCCTCGACCTCATCTGGTGCCGCCGGTTCTCGGGGCGCCCCGCGCCGCGACTGGCGCCCTACCGGTGGCACCCGGGCGTGGGAGGCCCCGCGCGGCGGCTCAGCCCTGCCTGAGGCCTCCGCCCCGCAGGGGGGGCATCAGCCGCGCTCCCCATCCACCGCGGGCCGGGAGGCGATCGCGAGCGTGCGTCGGGCGCGGAGCACCACCGGCCTGTCGACCATCGCGCCATCGACCACGACGATGCCGGATCCGCCCGCCGCCTCGAATGCCGCCACGATCCTCCGTGCCTGCTCCACCTCCGCCGCCTCCGGCGCGAACGCCGCGTGCACCGGAGCCACCTGGGCCGGGTGAATGAGCATCTTGCCGGTGTACCCCAGCGCGCGCGCCGCCCCCGTGTCCGCGCGCAGCCCGTCGGCATCCCGAAAGTCCGCGTAGATCCCGTCCACCGCATCGACGCCGCCCGCGCGCGCGGCCACGCTGACCGCGGCCCGGGGGTAGGCAATCTCGGCGCCCTGCCGCGTCCGCCTCATCCCGAGGTCCGCCGTGTAGTCCTCCGCGCCGAACGCCAGCCCGCACACCCGCGCGTGGCTCCCGGCGATCGCGGCGGCCTGGACCACCCCTCGGGCGCTCTCGATCATCGGGAGGATCCGGGTGCCGCCCCCGGGGAGCCGGTGCTGGAATTCGACCGCGCGGAGGGACGCGTCGAGCATGACGACCTCTTCCGGGCTTTCGCACTTGGGCAGGCACACGGCCGCGGCCCCAGGCCGGAAGGCCTCGCGAAGGTCTCGCGCCAGGAGCCCGCTGCCCGAGCCGTTGACCCGGAGGAACACGATCGGGGATCCGGGGATCCCCGCTTCCAACGCCCCGGCGACAACCTGGCAGGCGCGGGCCTTCTCGTCCGGCGCGACGCCGTCTTCAAGATCGAGGATGAGCGCGTCCGCGCCGTAGCGCCCCGCCTTCGCGATCATGTCGGGCCGGTTGCCCGGGACGAAGAGAAGGCTGCGCAGCACCCACGACCCGCTCGACATGGGCGATGAGCCAATCGATCAGGGAGGCGGTGAAATGGACGGGGCCGATGGTACCAGCGCGGAGTGGTAATGAGTGAATCCGTAGTCGAGCAGCCGGCTGGCGTCCCCCCAGAGATCGCGGGGATTGAGGAGGACTGCGATCAACCGCAGGTTGTTGCGGGTCGCCGAGGCGACCAGGGTGTGGCCGGATTGATGCACGTAGCCGGTCTTCACGCCATCCGCGCCCGGGTACCAGGCGAGGAGTTTGTTATGGTTGATCAGCCACCTCGAGCGCCGGCCCGGGATCGAAAACAGCCACCGGCGGGTATGGACGATCTCACGGAAGGTGAAATAGTGCATAGCCGCCCGGGTGATCACCGCCAGGTCGTAGGCGGTCGAGACGTTGTTTCGATCGTACAAACCGTGCGGGGAGGTGAAGTGCGTCTGCGTGGCTCCGAGCTGGACCGCCCGCTCGTTCATCAGGGCGGCAAACGCCGGCACCGAGCCGCCAATCCCCTCGGCGACGGCGAGCGCCACGTCGTTCGCGGACGAAAGCATCATCGCGTAGAGCAGATCGCGGAGCGGGACCCTGGCCCCCGCGGGGAGCCCGAGGACCGACCCGATGCGGAACCGGGCGGCGTCGGGACTGATCTCGATTGGCGTGTCGAGATGCCCCCGTTCCAAAGCCACCAGGGCGGTCATGATTTTCGTTGTGCTGGCGGGCGGCCACACCAGCGACGGGTTCCGGTCAAACACCACCTGGCCCGACGCGGCGTCCATCAGCACGGCGGCGGTGGCCGTCAGGCGAAACGGCTGGGCCTGGCTCGCCCGCGGGGAGGATGGGCGGACCGGCGCCGCCGATGCCGGCGCCAGGGCCACCAGGAGCGCCAGGAGACCCCACCCCCAGGACCTCACGTACCGTTCGCCGGCCCTACGGACGAGGCGGGGCAAGCACCGTGGAGAATTCATGCGCACCGATCTGGGGCAGCTGGGTGAGATCCTTGAGCCCGAAGTATCTGAGGAAGCCCTCGGTGGTCCCATACAGGATCGGCCGCCCGGGGCCGGGGCGGCGGCCGACCTCGCAGATCAGCCGGCGCTCCTCGAGTTTGACCAGATGGTGCACCGATTGGACGCCGCGGATCCCATCGATCTCGGCGCGCGTCACCGGCTGGCGGTACGCGACGATGGCGAGAACGTCCAGGGTGGCCCGCGTCAGGGGCTCGAGTTCACCCACGCGCAGGAGCCGCTGGACGTAGGCCGCGTACTCGGGGCGCGTGCAGAGCTGGTAGCCTTGCGCCACTTCCTGGATCTGGAGCCCCCGCCCCGCGTACTCCACCTGGAGCGCGGCCAGCGTCGCGATTAGCTCGGCCTCGCCGACGTCGAGGACCCTGCGCATCTCCTCGAGCCGCACCGGGCCGCCTCGAGCCAGGAGGAGACATTCGATGACGTTGCGCACATCGGTATTACCTTCCCCATTCGAGCCTGGGCCAGCCGCCGGATTCGCCTCGGGCTCCCCGGCCCCCGGGTCTGCGGCGTGAGCCAGGAATTCCGGGTACCCCGCGCCGCGCCCCGCCGGATTCGGTGCCCGCACGCGCTCGGTCTCGTCGCTCATGATGCGTCCACCAGCGTCACCCGGATCTCCCCAAAGACCTGCGGCTGCCGCACCCGGATCCGCCGTTGTTTGATCAGTTCGAGCATCGCCAGGAACGTGATGATGATCTCCAGGCGGCTCACCCCCGACGGGAACAGCGCCTCGAACACCACCCCGCCCTCCTGGCCGAGCGCCGCGATCAGGGCCTCCATCTTCTCCTCGACCGTGAACTCCTCGCCGGCAATCTGCTGCGGCGCCTCACGGGCACGGCGCAGCACCTGCGCGAAGGCGGCAAAGAGATCCTGCAGCGTGATCCCTTCGACCAGCACCTCCCCGTGCGGATCGGGCGCGTCCGCGGCGCGCAGGAACACCTGGCTCTGGATCTCCTCCAGCGCCCGGAGCGCCTGCGCCGCCTCGCGGAACTTGAGGTAGCCGGCCATCTGCGCGTCCAGTCGATCCCGCAGGTCCGACGGCGTGTCCGCCTCCTCGATCGGCGCATCCGGCGGCGGCGCGTGGGGCACGAGCGTGCGAACCTTGAGGTCGGCGAGCGCGGCCAGATGCACCAGCACCTCGGTCGCGCCGTCGAGATCCAGACCGGTGCGGGCGCCCTCCAGGTAGTCCTCGGCAATGGAGCGGAGCGATACGGCCTTGAGATCCACTTGTCCCCGATACGCGAGGCTGACGAGGAGGTCTAGCGGGCCGCTGAATCCTTCAACCTGCACGTGGTAGGCCACGATTCGTCCTCCGGTCGCTGGTTCGGCTCAAGAGTGCGTCGGCTGCTGCGTCCGCGGCTCCTTACCACTCCTGGGTCGGGTATTCGTCGCGCCCCGACCGGTTCCTGCGCGCCGGGCCGCCCCACGGGCCCGCCGTGGGCGTCTCCGAGCGCCCTACAGCGTGAACCCCGCGCCGGTAAAGAATCCGTACAGCCATTCCACCGCCGGGGTCATCAGGCGGCCCACGATCCCCGTGTAGAGCAATCCCAGGATCAGCACGGTGCCGTACGGCTGGATCCGGGCGTACGCGCGCGCCTGCTCACCGGTGAGGAGGCTCTCGAGGATCCGCGATCCGTCCAGCGGCGGGATGGGGATGAGGTTGAAGACGGCGAGCACGAGATTGATCCATACGAGCATGTCCGCCGCCGCGACCCAGAGAGTGTCCGGGACCCGCTGCGACTTGAGCAGCAGCCCGACCGCGAAGGCCAGCGTGATGTTGGCCAGCGGTCCCGCCAGGGCCACCTGCAGCATCCCCTGCCGGGGATTGGCAAAGTTCCGCGGGTCGACGGGGACCGGCTTCGCCCACCCAAACCGGAACAGCACGAAGAACAGGGTCCCCAACACGTCGAGGTGCACGAGCGGGTTCAGGCTCAGCCGTCCGAGCCGGCGGGGGGTGGGATCGCCCAGGCGGTCCGCGACCAGCGCGTGCGCATACTCGTGGAAGGTGGTTGCCACCACGACCGCGGGCAGCAGCACAAGCAGCGTGGGCAGATCGAGCCCCAGCACGGCGGCGACCTCCGGATCAGGCCGGGGGGACGTCCTTGGCCAGCAGGTCGTCGACCGTCTCGCGGTTCACAACCACGCGGGCACGGCCGTCGCGGACGAAGATGATCGGCGGGCGCGGGTACCGGTTGTAGTTGCCCGCCATCGCGTAGTTGTAGGCTCCGGTGCTGAAGACCGCGAGCAGGTCGCCCGACCGGGGCTCGGGCAGGACGGCGTCCCAAATGAGGATATCCCCCGACTCG
>DATHLI010000037.1:0-6459 GCA_035488355.1 bacterium
CCCCCCAGCGCCCCGGCAGGTCGCGCCCGCGCTCTGTCCGAACGACCAATCGAAGACTTGTTTCCTTCTCCGGCGGCGCGCGGCACGTCCGGTTCTACACTTTGAGTGGAGGTCCAAATCCGGCATGGGGACGGTAGGGAATGGGCGGCCGTCGAGGCCGGGCACCGCGGCAGGCCGCGGGGGCGGCGCCGTCGTGCTCCGCCGGCCGGACGAGCTCAGGGTCCTGAACGCCGTCGCCGAAGCCCTGAACAGCTCGCCGGACGTCCGGCAGGCCTTGGAGCGCACCCTGACCCTCGTGGCCAGCCTCCTTGGTTTGCGCACCGGGTGGGTCTGGCTGCTCGATCCTGAGACCCAGCAGTTCTACAGCGCGGCCGTTCAGCATCTGCCCCCGTACCTGCACGAGCCGGTGCGGATGACGGGGCGCTCCTGCTGGTGCATCGAGGAGTTCAACGCCGGGGAGCTCACCCCCAAGAACATCGACGTCATCGAGTGCAGCCGCCTGCGGCCCGCCGTCAAGAAAAAAGCGGTCCACCTGACGCACGGCCTGCGGTACCATGCCAGCATCCCCTTGTACTTCCAGAAGAAGCCCCTCGGCATCATGAACCTGACCGGGCCGTCGTGGCGCCGGCTGTCCGCGGGCGAGCTGCGGCTCCTGTCGACGATCGCCTATCAGGTGGGCATCGCCATCGAGCGGGCGCGCCTGGCGGAAGAGAGCGCGCGGCTGGCCCGCACGGAGGAGCGCGCCCGGATCGCCAGGGAGATCCACGATACGCTCGCTCAGGGGTTGACCGCGATCGCCCTGCACCTGGAGGGCGCCTTGGCGCAGCTGGAGGGCAGCCCGCGGCGGGCCCGGGAGCGGTTGGAGCGGGCGCTGGAGGTCTCGCGGGAGAGCCTGGAGGAAGCCCGGCAATCGGTCCTCGATCTCCGCGCGGTGCCGCTCGCCGGGAAGCCGCTCGCCGAGGCTCTGACCGCGCTGGGGCGCCGCTTCACGTCCGAGACCGGCGTCAGGGTGCACGTCCGCACGGAAGGCGAGCCACGCCGGCCTGCCCCCTCCGGGGGCTCCAAACCGGAGAGGGGCCAACGGCAAGCAGAGGTTGCGGCAGCATTCGACGCCCTGCCCGAGCGGGTGGAGGCCGAACTCCTTCGGATTGCCCAGGAGGCGCTGACCAACGTCCGGAAGCATGCCGGGGCGGAAGAGGTGCAGATCACGCTGGGGCGCACCGGGCGCCGGGTGCTCCTGACCATTCAGGACGATGGGCGGGGGTTCACCCCGGGGATGCCGTCCGGGGGACATCCCGGAGCAGGCCCGGGCCACGGCGTCGGGATTCTGGGTATGCGTGAGCGGGCGAGGCTCCTCGGCGGCTCCCTCCGCGTGGCGAGCGGGCCGGGCCGGGGTACGCGCATCGTGGCCGCGATACCCCTCCGGGGGACGACGCCGTGATCCGCATCCTGATCGTGGATGATCACCCGGTGGTGCGCGAGGGATTGGTCGCCGTCCTTGGAGACGACCGGGACTTTCGGGTGGTGGGAACGGCCGGATCCGCGGAGGAAGCGGTGGCCGCCGCCGAGACCGCGCGCCCGGACGTCGTCCTGCTCGATCTCGAGATGCCTGGGACGAACGGCGTTGAGGCGATTCCGAAACTCCGGGCCACGGCCGGTCACCCGCGGGTGCTCGTGCTCACGGCGTACGATACGGAAGAGCGGGTCCTCGGCGCCCTCAGGGCGGGCGCCGGCGGGTATCTCCTCAAGGGAGCCGCCGCCGCCGAGATCGCGCATGCGATTCGCGCCGTGCACGAGGGCGGGTCGTACCTGACGCCCCGGGTCGCCGCGCGCGTCGTTGCGCAGGTCGGCGACCCCCGGCGTTCCCGAGTCCTGAGCGGGCGGGAGCGTCAGGTGCTGCGGCTCGTGGCCCAGGGTCTGTCCAACAAGAAGATCGCCCGGCAGCTGTCGATCACCGAGCGGACCGTAAAGTTCCACATGACGTCCATCTTCAATAAGCTCGGGGCCGAGAACCGCGCCCAGGCCATCGCGGTGGCCGCCGAGCGGGGGCTTCTGTAGCGGGCTCGTGGTGGAAACCTTCGTGGGGGGGAAGCCGTGATCCCATTGGGTGATGTGTCTCGACGTCCAATCCACTTCCCGATCGTCACGTTACTGATCATCGCCGTGAACGCGCTGGTCTTTGTCCTCGAGTTGGTCGGGGGTGACGCCTTTATCAGGCAGTGGTCACTGGTCCCCGCGGATGTTGTCGCCGGCCGCCACCCGATCACCGCCCTGACGGCGATGTTCCTGCACGGCGGCTGGTCGCATATCCTGGGGAACATGGTGTTCTTGTGGGCCTTTGGGCCGGAAATCGAAGATGCGATGAATCCCGGACGGTACCTTGTCTTCTACCTTGCCGGTGGGTTGGCGGCGATGCTGGCGCAGGTCGCGGTCAGTCCCGATTCCACCGTCCCCACCCTCGGCGCGAGCGGGGCCATCGCGGCCGTGATGGGTGCCTTCTTGATCACGTATCCGCGCGATCGCATTCGCACCGTCCTGTTCATCGGGTTCTTTTTCACCGTCACCTTCATCCCGGCGTTCCTGTTGATCGGATTGTGGTTTCTCACCCAACTCGTGAGCGTCGGTGCCGTGACCAGCATGTCCACGGGCGGCGTGGCCTATATGGCCCACGTGGGTGGCGTGATTTTCGGGGCGGTCACGGCGCGGCTCTTCGAGGACCCGCGCCGGCTCGCCGAGCAGGGAGAGTAACAGCTCCGGCCCCACCCCGTCCCCCATCTCCAGTCCTCTAGGCCCCGCCACCTGTCCATCCGGACAGGCGCGTGGATGTCCGTTCCACCGGCGCCTTCCCCCGGTCTACCGTCCGATGCCCCTCCCGCCTGCCGGCCGCATACTGAGCGTGAGAGCGATGCGGGCTCGAGGAGGCAGGGAGAATGTCATTGGACGGGCAGGTCGCTTTGATCACGGGCGCTTCTCGCGGGCTCGGCCGGGAGGTGGCCCGGCTGCTGGCGCGGCGGGGCGTCCGGCTCATTCTCACCGCGCGCGGAGCGGAGGCACTCCGCGAGGCGGCGGAAGCCCTGCGGCCGCACACCGACGTCGTTGCCCTGCCGGGGGATATTGCGATCGAGTCCCACGCGGAGCGGTTGGTGGCGCGAGGCCTGCGGCGCTTCGGCCGGATCGATCTCCTGATCAACAACGCGTCCTCGCTCGGTCCAACGCCGATGCCGCGCCTGGAGGAGTTTCCCCCCGAGGCGCTGGACGGCGTCTTCCGGATCAACGTGACGGCTCCGCTGCGGCTCATCCAGCTGGTCCTGCCCGGGATGCGCGCCGCCGGGCGCGGGGTCATCATCAACGTCACCTCGGACGCGGGGATCCAGGCCTATCCGGGATGGGGCGGGTACGGAGCCACCAAGGCCGCGCTGGAGCACATCTCGCGGACCCTGGCCGCAGAGCTGGCCGGCACCGGGATCCGGGTCTACGTGGTCGATCCCGGCGATATGAACACCCGGATGCACCGGGACGCCGAGCCTGGGATCGATCTGTCCCATCTGCCGGGACCCGAAGCCGCGGCGGAGCGGCTGGTCCGGTTGGTGGAAAAGGAGACTGCGCCGGACGGCCGGTTCACGCTCTCCTCCTGGACCCCCCACGGCGAGCAGATTGTGCCGGTCCCTGGTCATGAGGGAGCACTCCAGGCCGCGGAGCGCGTGCCGCGATGACCCCGATGGCCGCGGTCGTTGAGCCGCGGGGAGCCGGTGGAGCCGGAGTGGAGTTCGCCGTCCCTCCGGATCTCGAGGCGCACGAACCCCCGGAAGCTCGGGGGCTGCGCCGCGACCAGGTGCGTCTCATGGTCACCGACCGCCGCGCGGACACGATCGTTCACGCCCGGTTCGCGGACCTCCCCGACTTCCTTCGCCCAGGGGATCTCGTCGTCGTCAATACATCGGCGACGCTGCCCGCAGCCCTGATCGCGACCCGCGCAGACGGGCGGACGATTTCGGTCCACATCTCCACCCGCCTGCCGGGCGGTCTGTGGGTCGTCGAGCCGCGGCAGGCGCAGGTGTCCCGGAGCGAGGTGCTCTCCCTTCCAGGGGGAGGAGAAGCCACGCTCCTCGTGCCCTATCGCCGGTCCGGGCGGTTGTGGATCGCCCACCTGGATCTGCCGGCCCCGTTTGTCGAGTACCTGGGTCGATGGGGCCGGCCGATCTCGTACCCCTACGTGCGCGGGCAATGGCCGCTCGAGATGTACCAGACGGTCTATGCCGATGAGCCGGGGTCGGCGGAGATGCCCTCGGCTGGCAGAGCCTTCACGGCGGAGGTCCTCGGGAGGATTCGGGATCGCGGTGTCGGCCTGGCGCGGTTGATCCTGCACACCGGGGTCGCCAGCCTGGAGCGCAACGAGCCCCCCTATGAGGAGTATTACGCCGTTTCACATGAAGCCGCCGAAGCGGTTGCGCGCGCGCGCAGTGCCGGCGGCAGAATCATTGCCGTTGGCACGACCGTGGTGAGGGCGCTGGAGAGCTCGCTGGACGAGCGCGGGCGCCCCGTCGCATCTCGGGGATGGACCGATCTGGTGATCACCCCCGAGCGGGGGGTGCACATCATTGACGGGCTGCTCACGGGGTTCCACGAGCCCCGCGCGTCGCACCTGGCGATGATCCAGGCGATCGCGGGGCGGGCCCACCTCGAGCGTGCCTACAGGACCGCGCTGGAGTCACGGTACTTCTGGCACGAATTCGGGGACCTCCACCTGATTCTGTAGCGCGCCGGCCCGGCCAATGCCCGGGGTGGGCTAGACGTCTCCGATCGCCCTCGGCGCCGTTCTGTGGGGGTTGAGCTCCTGCAGGGCGCGGGCCAGGTACGGGGCGGCCTCCGACGGCCGCTCCTGTTCAATCAAGAGCTCGCCCAGTTCGTTGCAGGCCCGGGCGAGGTCGGTGCGCCTGCCGAGGCTCTCGAACGAGGTAATGGCGTGCTGGTAATGGCTGAGGGCCTCGGTCGGGCTCCCGCTGCGGCGGAGGAACCGGGCCCTGGCGAGTTCGATCCTGGCCGATTGCGCGCTGTCGGGCGTCACCGTGGCGAGGCGTTCCGCCTCGGCCAGGGCCTCCTCCGCCAGCGGGTACGCCCCCTTGTGGACCTGTGCCTCTGCCAGGCTGACGAGGGTTCGCGCCCGCGCGGTATCGTCGCCGATCCTCTCCGCGATGAGCAGCGCGCTCTGCAGGTGAGAAATCGCCTCGTCGGCCTTGCCGGCCTCCAGCGCCGCCGTGGCCGCGCGATGTCTGGCCTCAGCGAGCAGGCGGGGGCCCGCCAGCGACTCCAGGACGTGCTCGGCACGGGCCAGGTGCCCCAGCGCCACCTCGTGGGCGTTCCGCGCGCGGGCCTCGGCGCCCCATTGAATATGCGCGGCACTCAAGCGCCGCAGATCCTCGGCCGGGGCGAGGGCGGTTGCGGCTTCCTGATACCACCGTTCCGCTTCCGCGGAGTCCCCGGCCTCCTGGGCCGCCCGTCCCAGCGTCAGGAGCAGATCCGCCATCAGGGAAAGATCCGGGCACCCATGTTCGTGCAGCCGCTGATACCCTTCCATCAGGTGCTCGCGGGCGCTCCAGAGGTCCCCCTGGGCCATCTCGATCTGACCGAGGATACAACTGGCCCGGGCGAGCTGTTCGACCGACTGCGTCGTTTCAGCGATCTCCTGGCCCCGGCGGAGGTGCTCTGCCGCCCGGTCATGCTCCTGGAGGCGGGTGAGGGCCGACGCCAGCCCGATCAGACATTCGGCCTCGCCGTGGAGGTCGTGCTCTCGCTTGGCCAGGGCCAACGCGGCCGAGAAGCCCTCGCTCGCTTCAGCCGGTTCGTCCTGCTTGAGCGCCACCCACGCCGCCCGCATCGAGACCTGCAATGCCGTTTCCCCGAGCGGGCCGGAGTCTTCCAGAAAATACCCGACCGGCATCTTCAGACGGCGTGCCAGCAGCTTCAGGTTGTCGATCGACGGTTTTGCGCGGCCTTTTTCGATAAGGCTGATGAACCCTTTGGTCAGCTCGGTCCCCCCCAGTTGGGACTGGGTGAGGCCCAGCTCATTGCGCCGTGACCGGATCCGCTCTCCGAGAGACGACACCAGCACCCCTCGTCGGCTGGCATCACTGCGATGTTCGCTTATTTGGTCTGCCGGCGGCAAACTCCTGCTAAACGCTCCCGCAAATCGCGCAAGCGCGTTCGACGCTCGCATGTGTCCGGGTCCGCACGCTCCGCCCGGCCGCGCGTCACGATGGGCGCCGCGCGCGCCGTCGGTTGACACCCCCTTGGGGGTTGTTATAATCAATCTGCGCGCGAGCCCACGTAGCTCAGGCGGCAGAGCGTGTCCTTGGTAAGGACAAGGTCACCGGTTCGAATCCGGTCGTGGGCTCCAGATTGGCTCCTCCCGCTTCGTCCCGTCCACTGTCCTGGTCACGCGGGCCGGAGTGAGCGGGTAAG
>DATHLI010000038.1:0-3297 GCA_035488355.1 bacterium
ATCGCTTCCATTAAAGAGCGGTGTTCAGGCGGGTACACCACGTCGATCCCGCATCCCAGCACCGCCACCGTCATCCCGTCCTCCCGAAGGGCTCCCTCGTGCGCCGCCCGGTCGATCCCCCGGGCCAACCCGCTGACCACCACGGCGCCGGCCCTGCCCAGCGCTTCGCCGAGCGTCCGTGCGACGTTCACCCCGTACGGCGACGGCCGCCGTGTTCCCACGATCGCCGCCGCCGGCCCCGCCCCCCCGTCCCACCGGCCGCGCAGGTAGACGACCGGCGGAGCGTCGCCGAGCTCGCGCAGCCGCTCCGGGTACCCCGCGTCCCACCAGGTCGTGACCCGAGCCCCCGCCTCACCTGCGCGCCGCAGGGCGCGCTCCACGTTCACCGCCGGGCGCGACCGGGCGATGTGGGCCGAGAGGCGCGGCCCGATCCCTGGAACCGCCGCCAGCTCGGCTTCGCTCGCCTGCCAGGCGGATCGCGCGGATCCGAACGTCTTCACGAGCCGCGCGATCCGCACCGGACCGAGCAGCGGCACCAGATGGAGCGCGATCGCGCACCGTCGCTCGTCCGGATCGTCGTTACCTCTATACCCGTATCCCGGCGATTTTATACCTGGCCTCCGGAGATTGTCAAATCACGCGCGCGCATCGCACTCGGGACATCTCTGCGCGCATCGCTGAACCATGGCTGGCGCATCAACACCACCGCGTCGACCGACGCGGCTCCCCCCGTCTCGCACAGCACGCGCGCGCACTCGTTCAGCGTCGCGCCGGTCGTCATCACATCATCGATCACGGCGACCCGCGCCCCGCGGAGCATGCGCGTGGCGAACCCGAGGGCAAACGCTCCCCGGACGGCCCGCCAGCGATCCTCTTCGCGCCGTCCTCGCAGCGCGCTCACCGCGCGCACCTGCACCAGGAACGGCGGGTCGAGATCGTCCACCGGCAGGATCGGCCGCAGCGCCGGAGCGGCATCCAAATAGATGGCGGTCAACGGATGGACGGGCCGCCCCCGGAGACACCGCGGGTGAAACGGCACAGGAAGGATGACGTCGTACGAGCCGAGCCCCCCGTGCCGGAGCAGAAATCCCGCCAGCAGCCGGCCGAGCAGGGTGATCGCCCCTGGCTGGGCAGCGTCTTTTGCGGCGAGCAGCAGACGCTGCGTGTCCCCCCGCTTGTAGCCGAGGGCGACATAGGTTCTCCCGATACGCAGCCATCCGCGCCGGCACCCGAGGCTGTCGCAGCGGCCGCCGGCGCGCCGCTGGGCGCAGCGGGGACAGGCATCGGGGGGAATCAGATCGAGGCCCAGCGCGAGACACCTTGGGGAGATCGGGTAGCCGCGGCACGACCGGCAGGCGCGATGGCGGCGCAGGGCTTCCCAGAGCGAGCGCGGGCGCGCGATCACGGGTCCTCGGGCCCGCCGGGATCCGCCGGACGGTCCAGGGACCGGTACCCCAGGGCCTCGGCGAGGTGGGGGACGCGGATGTCGCCTGCGCCTTCCAGGTCGGCGATCGTCCGGGCCACCCTGACGATGCGCTCGTAGGCCCGCGGGCTGAGGAACAACCGATCGATCGCCCGGCTGAGGAACTTCCGCCCATCGCCCCCGAGTCCCCAGGTCTCCCGCGCGGACGCCGGGGGAACCGTCCCGTTCGCCAGCGCGGTCGTTCCAAGGCCGGCGCCGCGCGCGGCCTGGATCGTACGGGCGCGCACGACCCGAGCGCGAACATCGGCCGAGGGCTCGCCGGGGGCGAGCGCCACGAGGTCCGCGCCGCCGACCCGCGGCACCTCCACGTGCAGATCCACCCGGTCGACGAGCGGACCGGAGAGACGCCTGAGGTACCGGCCCCGCTGCGCCGGAGAGCACGCGCACGCCCGGCCGGGATCCCCGAGGTGGCCGCACGGGCACGGGTTCATCGCGGCGACGAGCATGCAGCGCGCCGGGAACACGGCGGCGCCGTGCACCCGGGCCACCGCGATCTGACCTTCTTCCAGCGGCTGCCGCAGCGCTTCGAGGACATCGCGCCGGAACTCCGGGAGCTCGTCCAGGAACAGCACCCCGAGATGGGCGAGGCTCGCTTCCCCGGGGCGCGGCAGCAGGCCTCCGCCCACCAGCGCCTGAAGGCTCGCGGAGTGGTGGGGGGCGCGAAACGGGCGGTCGGTGATCAGCGGATCCTGCTGCCGCAGCCGGCCGGTCACACTGTAGATGCGGGTGACCTCGATCGCCTCCTCTTGTGTCAACGGCGGAAGGATCGTGGGGAGGCGGCGGGCGAGCATGGTCTTGCCGGCGCCCGGCGGACCGATCATGAGGACGTTGTGCGCGCCGGCCGCCGCGATCTCGAGGGCGCGCCGCGCATGCGCCTGTCCGCGCACCTCGGCGTAGTCCACCGCGCCGTCCGGCGGTGCCGGCGCGGGGCGCGTCGAAGAGGCGAGCGGGGCGAACGGGACCTGGTCGCGGAGCGCCCGGCCGACCTCCGACAGATGCCGGACGGGGTGGACGGCGATCCCGGCGATCAGCGCGGCTTCGCCGGCGTTGGCCGCGGGGACCACCACCCCCCGTACGCCGGTGCCGCGCGCGGCGAGCGCGATGCTCAGCACCCCCGGGACGGGGCGCACGGCCCCATCCAGCGAAAGCTCGCCGACGACGATGTACCCGCGAAGCGCGTCCGGGGGAATCTGCCGGGTGGCGGTCAGGATCCCCAGCGCGATGGGCAGATCGAAGACCGGGCCCGCCTTCCGGGTGTCGGCGGGGGCCAGGTTCACGGTGATTCGCCGCACGGGCATCTCGTAGCCGGAGTTGCGCACCGCCGCGCGCACCCGCTCCCGGGCCTCGCGCACCGCCGTGTCCGGCAGCCCCACGATCGAGAAGGTGGGGAGCCCGGGGCTGACATCCAGTTCCACCTCAACCATCGAGGCCTCGAGTCCCACCACCGACGCGCTCCGGATCTGTGCCAGCACCCCGCGGTCACCCATCGGTATTATAGATGGAAAGATGTTTAGATGTCCAGCCCTCCACCACAGAGAGCGGCCGGCAGGAAGTCCTCCGTTCCCCGATGAAGCGCTCGGTGATCTCGCTCGCGTACCGGGGGCCCGCGACGCGCCAGTGACAGCGAGGAACGTATCGTGCCCATGGCTCATGAACGGTACGAGGTCGAACTACACTGTGGTCGCTGCCGCCGGACCACCGTCCACCTGGTCGCCATCGGCGACCGATCCCTCTCGCGCGTCATGTGCATTCCCTGCGGCCGCGCCGTCGCCGTGGACACGCTGCAGTTCATGGAGCAGTACGTCGACAGCGTC
>DATHLI010000039.1:0-5279 GCA_035488355.1 bacterium
CCCACGATGGAGAGCGCGCCGATCGCCTCCGCATCCCGGCCGGGTGTTCCCCGGAACACGGGCGCGGACACGGCGCGCACCCCGGAGAGGTATTCCATATCATCGAAGGCGACGCCGGCGCGGCGGACCCGGAGGAGCTCCTGACGATAACGGGCGGGGTCCCTGATCGACCGGGGCGTATACGCGGGGAGCCGGGCGGGCCGGCCGGCCTCTCCCGGCCCGAAGGCCCGCAGCACCTTTGCCACGGCTCCGGCGTCGGGCGGCAGGCGGTACCCCGGCGGTGCGACGACCTTCAACTGGTTGGCGGATTCCTCGCTGGCCAGGATGACGCTCCCCGACCCGTCGCGCAGATGGAGCGTCGCCGTCTCACCCGACAGCCGCCGCAGCCGGATCAGGTGGGGCCGCGCGAGCGCCCCGAGATCCTGGCGATCCACCGCCGCCCGGCCCAGCGCCGCGAGCGCCGGCCCGAGCCGGTACCGACGGGTTTCCGGGTCGCGGTCGACGAATCGGTGGCGGGCCAGCGTCGCGAGAATGCCGTGCGCGGTGCTCTTGTGGATGCGGAGGCGGCGGGCGAGGTCGGAGAGGCTCGCGTCCCCCTGGCCGTTCCCCAACGCCAGGAGGATCCCGGCCGCCCGATCGACGGCAGGCACCGGTCCCGGACGGCGCGCGAGCGCGGCGGCATCAGCCATCTGTTCTCCTTAGTGAACGGTGGTTCTCCAGACAGAACAGCGATAGGTCAAGGATATCCCGCCGCTCCCGCCGCGTCAATAGGGCGATCGACGATGGGCGCGGGCATCGACCCTCTGTGCGCTACCCGCAGGCGGAAATGCGGCCGGCAGAGGCGAAAGGTGATCGACGGGACGTTGCGCAATGAGGGAGCGACCATGAACGTCGAGATTCGCCACAGGCGCTTCGCCTCCGTGGCCGGCGCCGATCTCGAGTTCGAGCAAGTGGGGACGGGCTTTCTCTTTACGGAAGGCCCGCTCTGGCACCCCCGCGGGCAATTCCTGCTGTTCACCGATATCCCCGGCAACCACATCCGCCGGTGGAGCCGGGAGCAGGGCATCACGACCTTCCGCCGGCCGAGCCACATGGCCAACGGCCTCACCTACGACCGCGAGGGACGGCTCATCGCGTGCGAGCACGCGACCAGCCGCGTGACCCGCGCCGAACCCGGCGGCGCCATCGCCGTGCTCGCCAGCCACTTCGATCGGAAGGAACTCAACAGCCCGAATGACGTGGTGGTGAAGCGCGATGGGGCGATCTATTTCACGGATCCACCGTACGGGCGGGTCGAGTTCTACGGGGTGCCGCGGCCCCAGGAGATGACCTTCCAGGGAGTGTATCGCATCGAGCCCGACGGGGGAACCCTCACCCTGCTGGTCGACGATTTCGACCGGCCGAATGGGTTGTGTTTCTCCCTCGATGAGCGCCGCCTGTTCGTCAACGACTCGAACCGCGGCCACATCCGCGTCTTCGATGTCCGCCCAAACGGGACTCTGACGAACGGGCGGGTGTGGGCCGAAACTCAGGGGGCAGGCAAGGGGGTCCCCGACGGCATGAAGATCGACAGCGAAGACCATCTCTACTGCACCGGTCCCGGCGGGATTCACGTCTTCGACCCCGAGGCGACGTGCCTCGGGGTGATTCGCGTTCCCGAGAACGCGGCGAACTTTACGTGGGGAGACGACGACCTGCGGAGCCTGTTCATCGCGGCGTCGACGTCGCTCTACCGCGTCCGGGTCAAGGTCCCCGGACGGCCGGTGTTCTGAACCGTTTCGCCGTGTCCCTCGTCTGCGACGCCGGGTCAGGGAGGAGACACCGATGATCACCCTGCACATCACCCTCCAGGCCAAGCCGGGGCGGGCGGCGGAGGTGCTCCGCGTCTTCACCGAAGCGTACGTTCCGGCGATTCGCCGCCAGCGGGGCTTCCGGCGGGCGATGCTTCTGCGGGAGCACGAGCGATCCGACCGATTTGGGATCGACATCTACTTCGAGACGGAAGCCGATCGCCTGCGGTGGGTCGCCTCCGCCGATCACGGCGCGGCGTGGCCTCGAGTCGAGGCGGTGGCGCAGCAAATCAGCTGGTCCGGCTACGACATTCTCGAGGACGCCGAGGTGTAGACAGCCCGCTGGAGGGGACGCCCGAGGAGGAGCAGAAGCACCTCCTGCAACATGCAAAAACCTGGTCCTTCGTGACTCCTGACCACTGCGTCGGAGCCAATCGGCGAAGGCACCAGAGACAAAAGGGGGACGGGGTGTGAGACGTAGCGTACGGTCTGGATCGGTCATGCTTCTCGCCGTGGTCGTATCCGCCAGTCTGCTCATCGGCGGCGTGGCCACACCGGGGATCGCGGCGGGGCCGCCCATGATCAAGCCCAAGAATCCGCCGTTCCGCATCGCGCTGGCGAACTCGTACATCGGCAACACCTGGCGCATCGAGATGGAGAACTTGTGGAAGGCCGGGGTCCAGATGCCGCCCTACAAGACCCTGGTGAAGGCCGAAGTCTTCAACTCCGGCAATAACGTCCCGGCCCAGATCCAGCAGATGGACAACCTCATCTCCTCCAAAGTCGACGCGATCGTGATCAACGCGGCGTCTCCCACGGGTCTCAACGGCGTCATCGCGCAGGCGTGCGCGGCCGGGATTCTGGTTGTCTCGTACGACAACGTAGTCACGGGCCCGTGCGCCGTCAAGGTGAACACCGACCAGTTCCAGTTCGGCAGGCAGCTGGCCGGGTTCATCGTGAAGGAGCTTCACGGCCGGGGCAACGTGATCATGGACACCGGCGTGCCGGGGACCCACGTCGATGAGCAGCGGAACGCCGGCGCCGACAGCGTCTGGAAGGAGAACCCCGGGATCAAGGTTCTCACACGGTTCAGCGGCATGTGGGATTCGGCCACCACGGAGCAGCGGTTCGCCCCGCTCCTGTCCACCTTCCCGAAGATCGACGGCGTCTGGGCCCAGGGGGGCACGGACGGGATCATCAACGCCTTCATCAAGGCGGGCCGGAAGCTCCCGGTGATCGCCGGCGAGGCGGAGAACGGATTCCGGGTCGCGATGGTGAAGTACAAGTCGGCGGGGTTCCGGGGCATGTCGATCGGCCAGCCGCCCTACCTGGTGCTGGTATCGCTGGCTCTCGCCGTGGACGTCCTGAAGGGCGCGCGGAAGGCGGAGGACATCACGATCCCGTTCCCGGTCGTGACCTCCGATGATGTCGCGTACGGGAAGAACGCGTTCCCGAAGCTCCCGAGCAGTTTCTTCGACGATTTCGCAGGAGCGGATGTCCCCATCTGCGTGGAGGCGGCCCAGAACGGGACCCCGTGTCCCGGGACGCTGAGTGTGCATCTCCCGTAGCCGCCTCGACCGAGAGCAGTGATCCAGGCCGGCCCGCGGCGGGCTGCCGCGGGCCGGCAACGCTCTCCGTCCGGTGAGGGCCGATGCCCCGCATTGAGGCGATCGACGTTTCGAAGTCGTTCGGGGGCGTGCACGCGCTCCAGGGAGCGTCGTTTGAAGCGGACGGCGGCGAGGTCCACGCGCTCGTCGGGGAGAACGGCGCCGGCAAGAGCACGCTGATCAAGATCCTGAGCGGGCTGCTGCGGCCGGATGGAGGGCAGCTGCGGGTCGACGGGCAGGAGGTGCGGATCGACCGCCCGGCGGCGGCGCAGCGCCTGGGGATCGGCACCGTCTTCCAGGAGCTCACGCTGCTCCCGCACATGACGGTCGCCGAAAACCTGCTGCTCCGGCGGGAGCCGCGGGATCGGTTCGGCCTCATCCGGCCGCGGGAGCTCTCGCGCCAAGCGGCGGAGCTGCTCTCCGGGCTCGGACTCCGCGAGTTCGACGTCGACAGTGTCATGAGCGGCCTCCCGCTCGCCCAGCGCCAGCTGCTGGAGATCGCCAAGGTCGTCTCCCGCGCGCCGCGGATCCTGCTGTTCGATGAGCCGACCTCCGCCCTGGCCGAGCGCGAGGTGACGTGGCTCATGGACGTGATCCGGCGGCTGCGGGACGGCGGGCGGACCATCGTGTTCACCTCGCACCGGTGGAACGAAGTCCACGACATCTCCGACCGGATCACGATCTTCCGCAACGGCCAGCGCGTCGGCACGTTTGCGGCGGCCGACATCGACGAGAACCGCGCGGTGGAGTTGATGACCGGCCGCCACATGAGCGCGGTGTTCCCGCCCCTTCCTCCGCTGGGGGCCCCCGAGGCGATCCTGGAGGTCCGGGGCCTCGCGGCCGGCCGGGTGCAGGGCGTCGACCTGACGCTCCACCGGGGAGAGATCCTCGGCATCGGCGGCCTGCAGGGACAGGGGCAGCGCGACCTCTTCCTGTCGCTCTTCGGCGCCCAGCGTCTCCGGGCCGGTACGATCGCCATCCAGGGGCGCCGTGTGGCGATCCGGCATCCCCGCGAGGCGATCAGCGCGGGCATCGGCATCGCCCTCGTGCCGGAGGACCGCAAGGTGGAAGGCTTGTTCCTCCCGATGTCGGTCCGGCAGAACATGACGCTGCCCGTGCTGGGCGCGCTCAGCCGGCTGGGGTATGTGGATCTGCGGCGGGAGACGGACACCGTCGGCCGGATGATCGATCAACTCGCGATCCGGACGACGGGTCCCGATCAGATCGTCGGCGCCCTCTCCGGCGGGAACCAGCAAAAAGTCTTGATCGGCCGCTGGCTCGTCACCAACGCCCGGATCCTGCTGCTCTATGACGTCACCCGCGGGGTCGACGTGGCGACCAAGCACGACATCTACGACCTCGTCACCGCGCTGAGCGCGGAAGGGCGGGCCATCCTCTACTACTCGAGCGATACGGCGGAGATGGCCCACCTCTGCCACCGCGTCCTCGTCATGCGCGAGGGCCGCGTGGCCACCGAGCTCCGCGGCCGCGAGATCACCGCGGACGCGCTCGTGCGCGCCTCGCTTCGGGTGGGCGGGGAGGTCCCGGCGTGAGCGCGGTGGCGGCGGCGCGTCCCGCCGCGGGAGATCGGTTCAGGCGGTACGCCCTGCGGAACGCGTCGCTGCTTCTCTCCTACCTCGTGCTGACCGTGATGGGACTGTACTACGTGGGGTACGCCGCCGGGCACGGCCAGCTGTCCGTATTCTCCGTCACCTCGGTCTTCAATAATACGATGCCGCTCCTGGTCGCGGCGATCGGCCAGACCATGGTCGTCCTCACCGGCGGCATCGACCTCTCGGTCGGCTCGATCATCAGCCTCAGCAACAGCCTGGCCGCCGTGCACATGCAGGATTCCGCGGGCAGCGTCCTCGCGTGGTCGGGG
>DATHLI010000040.1:0-3439 GCA_035488355.1 bacterium
GATCGGCTTTGGCCGGGTACCCTTCCTTGCTCTTGTAGGCCTCCCCCGCTTTGGGGCCCACGATCGTCACCTGCGCGCCGGCTTCCCGGAGCCGGAGCACCGGATACCAGAGTTCCAGGTTCTCATAGTGATCCTCGGCCAGCACGGCCACCCGCTTGCCGGTGAGCTCCATCGCAGTCCCTCCCCTGAACAAGATGGTCAAAACGCGGACTTACCATAGCTCTACTCCACGCTTACCTTGGCTCCACTCCACGCTTCGATCGGCGTTCGATCGGCCTTGCGGACGAGCTCAGTATACGCGGCGGCGGCGAGCAGGGTCAAGGGCGCGGCGGATCACCCAATCTTCGGGAGCTGCCCCCCCAGGGTCTGGTAGAGCAGGATGACGTTCAGGAAGATGATGATCATGGTGCAGACGGCCGCGAGGACCGTCGTGACAGGGTGATTGACGAGCCGGCCCATGATCGCTCGATTGCGCGTGAACATGATCAGCGTGATCAGCGGCACGGGCAGCGTGAAGCTGAGGACGACCTGGCTGATCACCAGGGTCCGGGTGGGGTCCAGGCCGAGATAGATCGCCACCAGGGCCGGGAACAGCGTCGCGAGCCTCCGCAGCCAGATCGGGATCCGAAAGTTGACGAACCCCTGCATCACCAGCTGGCCCGCCATCGTCCCGACGTGGGAGCTGGAGATCCCGGACGCGATCAGCGAGATCGCGAACACGAGGGCCGAGAAGCCGCCCAGGAGCGGGGTGAGCGTCTTGTACGCCGAGGTGATGTCGGCCACGTCGGTGTGACCGGAAAAGTGGAACACCCTCGCGGCCATGTACAGCATCGCCATGTTGACCAGGCCCGCCATCCCCATCGCCAGGAGCACGTCGATCTTGTAGAAACGGTAGATGCGCCGTGTCTCCTCTTCGCTCGCCGGAGGCACGCGGCCCTGGGTGAGGCCCGAGTGCAGGTAGATGACATGGGGCATCACCGTCGCGCCGACGATGCCCACAGCCAGCAGGACGGCGTCGTTCCCCGGTAGGCTGGGGACCACGGAGTGGTAGAGGACCTGCCCCCAGCTCGGCCTGGCCAGGATCGTTTCGACGACGTAGCACAGCGCGATCACGATTCCGCAGCCGCCGATGAACGCTTCGAGCTGGCGGAAGCCCCGGCCTTGAAGCCCGAGGATCACGAAGACGCCGATCCCGGTGATCAACGCCGACGCGAACAGGGGGAGACCGGTGAGCAGGGCGATGCCGATCGCCGCTCCCAGGACCTCGGCCAGGTCGGTCGCCATCGCCGTGATCTCCTGGGAGATCCAGAGAGAGTAGCTCACCCACGGGGCAAATTGGGCGCGGGACATCTCGGCGAGGTTCAAGCCGGTCGCGATGCCCAACTTTGCGGCGAGCGTCTGAATGAGCATGGCCATGAGGTTGGCCATCAGCACGACCCAGAGGAGGGCGTAGCCGAACTGGGCACCCCCCTGGAGGTTGGTCGCGAAGTTGCCGGGATCGATGTAGGCGATGGCGGCGACGAAGGCGGGACCGAGGAACGGCAGGAGCGCGCGCAGCCCCCGCGTCTTGCCCAGGATCGCGTCGCGGGCCGCGAGTTGGAGTCCCGGATGCGGCGGGACGCGAGCGTCGACCGCGGCGTAGTCCCGTGCCATGCTTCCCTCCCGCGCTGGGGCGGCGGCGGGACGGACGGCCCCGCGCCACCAATTCTCTCGATACAAACTTATTTTAGAGCATACTAAATTCACCTGTCAAGCCTCAATATTCATCTGTCGGGAGCGGGGCGGCAGCGGGCTTACTGGATGTAGATCTCCGAACAGAGCGTCCGCGGCACGGTGACGGGGCGCCCTTGGACTTCTACGCGGCAGCCGCTGGACCGCCGGGCCAGGACCTTCAGCCTGACCCCGGGGAGGATGCCCAGGTCTGCCAGGCGGCGCAGCGTCGCCGGATCGCGGTCGCTGACCCGCGCGACCACGCCGCTTTCGCCCGGCGAGAGCGCCGTCAGGGCGGGATACCGCACGTCGCGAATGGCCCCTTCCGGGGAGGGAATGGGGTCGCCGTGCGGATCCGTCGTGGGATTCCCCAGCGCGGCTGCGATGCGATGCTCCACATCGTCGGAGAGCACGTGCTCCATCTTCTCCGCCTCGCCGTGCACTTTGTCGAGGCCGACGCCCAGGTGCTGCGCCAGGTACAGCTCGAGCAACCGGTGATGCCGAATCGTCTCGAGCGCGATGCGCTCGCCCGCCGGGGTCAGGGTCAGCCCGCGGTACCGATGGTACGAGACGAGCTTCAACCGCGCCAGGCGCTGCACCATGGCGGTCGTCGTGGCCGCCGCCACCCGCAGCTCCTTCGCCAGCTCGGACGTGGCCACGGAGCCGTGCGCCTGCTGCAGGCGGTAGATCGCTTTGAGGTAGTCCTCCATCACGCCGGTGATCAGCGGCGCCCGCTCACCACCGGCCCCCTTGTATGCCACACCACACATGTAGCAGTCCCCGGTGCGGGTGTCAATGCGAACCGGCCACGGACGGTGGCGCGGAGGCCCTTCCGCCTATCTCTGCATCTTCGAGATCTTCGACCCTGCCAGCGACAGGTTGTACATGAGGCCCTGCTGGCCCACGATAAACCCCACGATCGGCTGGTTGAACTTGGTGGAATCCAGAGACCGTTGGGCCCCCAGGTCCACCAGCACCACCGAGCCGTCGACGCCGACCTGCCACCCCGACTTGGCCTGGAAGTCCTTGAGCGCCCCCTCCCGCAGGAAGACGAGGATGATGTCCTTCTTCTGGACGCCGAGCTGGAACCCGATCGAGGCGGACGCGATGCTGTAGTATCCGGCGGTCCTGCCGTGGGTGCGCAGCGCGCCCTCGCCGTACTCCCCTCCGATCCCGATGCCGGCCTGATAGACCCCGGCAAACACCAGCACGCCCGGGGCGCCCTGGAGGAACTCCTTCGCCCCTTTCACCTGCCTGATGAACTGGGTCAGCGCGGCGTTCACGGCGGCGTCGATCTCGTGCGCCGTCTTGGCCTGCGCCGTCCCCGGCAGCAGCGCGCCGCCCAGCAGCGCGAGGCAGACCGCCCAGACGCCGCTCCTGCCGACTCTCCGCGTCCGCATTGCCGCCGCCCTCTAGTTGCCCCGCCGGATCTGACTGTGCACCCACAACACCGCGCGCACATACCACTGTGTCTCCGGGTACGGGGGGATCCCTCCGTAGCGCCGCACCGCGTCGCTCCCGGCGTTGTATGCGGCGAGCGCGAGCGGCCAGGTCCGAAATTCGCGATAGTTCCACCGAAGCACCGATGCGGAGCCCAGCACGTTCTGCCACGGGTCGGCGGGGTCGACCCCCGCGGCCCGCGCGGTGCCGGGCATGAGCTGACCGAGCCCCAGGGCGCCTGCCCGGCTGATGGACTGGTGGTCGAACCGGCTCTCGATGTAGATCACCG
>DATHLI010000041.1:0-1654 GCA_035488355.1 bacterium
CCCCGAGTACGACGACGACAAGTACGGGAGCGTCTCGCTGCAGCAGTTTGCCCACAGCATCGGGCTCAGCCTGTACGAGGGCATGTGGATCTCCCGGGCCTACTCGCTGAAATACCCGGCCGAACTGAAGCCGAACATGTACTTCGCCATCGAGACGTTCGCCGGCCACCCGGGACTGGAGCAGACGGTGCGGCTGGAGGAGAACCTGGTCGTCACCGACCGGGGCTACGAGATCTTCACGCTCTGCGAGCACGCGGAGGATATGCTGAAGTGAGACGCCCGCGGGGGCGTGCGGTCGTCGACGTCCACAGCCACTTCTTCCCCGACCGGTTCCTCCGCGCGCTCATGCGCGAGGGCGCGGCCCACGGGGCGCGGGTGGAAGACCGGGGGGGCGAGCGCCTCGTGTGGAGCAGCCCCCACCAGGTCGCCCGGATCGGCCCGGTGTTCTACGACGTTCCCGCGCGCCTCCAAGCGATGGACCGCTGGGGGATCGGCCTGCAGGCGCTGTCCCTCTCGCCGCCGATGCTCTACTGGGCGCCGCCCGCCCTCGGGCGGGAGCTCGCGCGGACCTTCAACGAGGAACTGGAGGCGATCTGCCGGGCGCATCCGGACCGGTTCGTCGCGCTCGCCACGCTGCCGCTCCAGGATGTGGACGGTGCCGTGGCGGAGGTGGAGCGGGCCGCCCGCGCCGGCTGCCGCGGGGTGTATGTCGGCACGAACGTCAACGGCCGGTACCTCGACGCCGCCGAGTTCGCGCCGCTGTACGAGGCCGCCGCGCGCCTCGGTCTTCCGGTGTTCACCCATCCGCTGAATAACGCGGGCGAGGACCGGATGGACCGGTGGCACCTGGGCAACTCCGTGGGCAACCCGGGCGAGACGGCGCTCGCGGCCGCGCGCCTGATCATGTCGGGGACGCTCGACCGGCACCCCCGCCTCGCGCTCGTCCTGGCGCACGGCGGCGGGTCTCTGCCGTTCATTGCCGGCCGGATGGACCATGCCTACGATGTGCGCCCCGAATGCCGCGAGGCCATTCCCCAGCGCCCTTCGTCGTACCTGCGGCGCCTGTACTTTGACACGATCACGCACGGCGATGGGGCGCTGGCGCTGCTGATCCGGACTGCGGGGCCGGGCCGGGTGCTGCTGGGGACCGATCACCCGTACGACATGGCCGACCCCGCGCCGGTGCGCCGGCTCCGCCGGGCGGGTCTCTCGTCCACCGCCGTGGAAGCGATCTCTCGCCGGAACGCGCGGCGCCTGCTGCGGCTGGACGGCGCGGCGTGATCGGATCATGGGCCTCCCGTTCTACCTGCAGCAGAGTCTCAACGGGATCTCGTTCGGCCTGCTGCTCTTTCTGCTCGCCAGCGGCCTCACCCTGATCTTCGGCCTGATGCGCGTCGCCAACATCGCCCACGGATCGTACTATCTGCTGGGCGCCTACGTCGGCCTGTCCGTCATGCGCTGGACGCACATGTTCCCGCTGGCGATCCTTGCGGGCGGCGCATCGGTGGCGCTGATCGGCAGCCTGATGCAGTGGTGGTTCCTCGCCCGCTTCCACCAGCAGACCCTCTCCCAGGTCCTCCTGACGATGGGGTTCGCGTTCATCTTCTCCGATCAGGCGCTCCTGCTCTGGGGCGGCGATCCCCAGAGCGTGCCG
>DATHLI010000042.1:0-1828 GCA_035488355.1 bacterium
ACGGAATCGCGCAGGTAGCCGTCGGGCATGATCCGGTGGTGCCGGAGCACTCCTTCCCGCACGCCGCCGATGCGCTCGATCGCCTGCTGCGACCGGAGGTTGCGGGCGTCGGTCTTCAACTGAACGCGGATCGTCCCGAGCGTCTCGAAGCAGTGCCTGAGCAGGAGGTACTTGCACTCGGTGTTGATCGGGGTTCGCCAGGCCTCGCGAGCGAGCCACGTCCACCCGATCTCGATCCCGCGATGGGCGGGAGTGATCTCCAAAAAGCGGGTGCTTCCGACGATGCGGCCGGTCTGCTGGTCGACGATGACAAAGGGGAACTCGCTCCCCTTCTCCCGAGCCGCGAGCGCCTCCCGGACGAGCCGGCGCATGTCGTCCGGCGTCTTCGGCCACATCGGCATGTAGGGCCAGATTTCGGGGCTCCCCCCGGCCTGGTACAGCGCCTCCGCGTGGGAGGCTTCCATGGGGATCACCTTGGCCCGCGCTCCGGTCAGGCTGACGGGAGTGACTTTCAACCAGATCTCCCTCGAACTCGTAGTCTCAGCATGAACCTCGATTGCGCTCCAACCGCCCATTCGCTGAGGCGTGACGGCCGGAGGTAGTCTTCGCATTGCCGGGCGGATCGCCCTTCGAGGCGACGCGCGGGTTGACGGGGAATTACCCCGGTGGCACAATGAGCCCGATGAGGCGAACATAGGTTCGATATTGGGATGGCGCCGGCACAGTCACGAGTGATCCTTCACGTCGACATGGACGCGTTCTACGCGGCCATCGAGGTGCGGGACAACCCGCAGTATCGGGGGCTCCCGGTCGTCGTGGGGGCCGCCCCCGGGGGCCGGGGGGTCGTGGCCGCCGCTTCCTACGAGGCCCGCCGCTACGGCATCCGGTCGGCGATGCCCTCGGGAGAGGCGTTCGCGCGGTGCCCTCAGGCGCTCTTCCTGCCGGTGGACATGCAGAAGTATCGGGCCGTCTCGTCTCAACTCTTCGACCTCCTGGACACATTCACGCCGCGGGTGGAACCGATCTCGATCGACGAGGCCTACCTGGATCTCACCGGCTGCCCCGCACCCTCGACCGCCGCGGCGTCTCCAGAGGCGCCCGCGGGATCCCCCCTCGCGTTCGCGCGGGCGATCAAGGGACGGATCGGCGAGACGCTGCGCCTTCCCGTGTCGATCGGTGTGGCCCCAAACAAGTTCCTGGCAAAACTCGCGTCCGAACTGGCAAAGCCGGATGGCCTGCGGGAAATCGGGCTGGATGAGGCGTCGGCGGTGCTGGCGCCGCTGCCGGTGACGGTGTTGTGGGGCGTCGGCCCGCAAACCCGCCAGCGGCTCGGGTCTCTCGGGATCGACACGGTGGGCGATCTCCAGCGGACCCCGACGTCGGTGCTGCGGGCGTCCCTCGGGTTCGCGGCCGAGGAACTGGCCCGCCTCAGCCGGGGCCTCGATGATCGCGCGGTCGAGGTGTCGCGGGAGACCAAGTCGATCGGCCGGGAAACCACGTTTGAAGAGGACACGGCGGACCGGGAAGCGCTGCTGCGCACGCTCGGGGCGCTCGCGGAAGACGTCGCCCGGTCGCTCCGGGCCGAAGGGCTGCATGGACGGACCGTCACGCTCAAGGTGCGCTACGAGAACTTCCACACGCTGACGCGGAACCTGACGCTGCCGTCCCCGACGAACTCGGGAGCGGTCCTCTACCGGGCGTCCGTGGGTCTGCTGGACCGCCTCGCACCGCTCCCGCGGCCGGTCCGGCTGATCGGGGTGAGCGTCTCGGGGCTCGGCCGGGTCGGCCTGACGCAGGTGTCGCTCTTCGGGGAAGAAGAGGAGCACGC
>DATHLI010000043.1:0-25105 GCA_035488355.1 bacterium
TCCTTGGGGAAATAGTCCAGGAGGCATCCCGGGCGCTCCCCCGCCGCGCGGCCGGAGATGGGACGGGAGTAATTCTCGATCCCGGGGCAGTACCCGACCTCGCGCAGCATCTCCAGGTCGTACTTCGTCCGGAACTCCAGCCGCTGGGCTTCGAGGAGCTTCCCCTGATCCTTGAACCACTGCAGGCGCTCCCGCAGCTCCGCCTCGATCCGGTCGAGGGCCGCGGCCATCTTCTCGTCGGTCGTCACCCAGTGCTTGGCCGGCCAGATGGCCACGGCGGGCTTCTCGGCGATCACTTCGGCGGTCAGCGGGTCGACCTCCAGGATCCGCTCGATCTGATCGCCGAAGAGCTGCACCCGCACCGCCCGGTCCTCGTACGCCGGGAAGATCTCGATGACGTCGCCGCGGACCCGGAAGCGGCCCCGGGCGAAGTCGATGTCGTTCCGCTCGTACTGGACATCCACCAGCCGGCGCAGGATCTCGTCGCGGGACCGGGCCTCGCCGGTGCGCAGGAAGAGCATCACGTCCTGGTAATCCTCGGGGGAGCCCAAGCCGTAGATGCAGGAGACCGACGCGACCACGATCACGTCCCGCCGCTCCATCAGCGCCTTGGTCGAGGCATGGCGGAGGCGGTCGATCTCGTCGTTGATCGCCGCGTCCTTGGCGATGTACAGGTCGGTCTGCGGGACGTACGCCTCCGGCTGGTAGTAGTCGTAGTAAGAGACGAAGTACCGGACGGCGTTCTCCGGGAAGTACTGCCGGAATTCGCCGTAGAGCTGGGCGGCCAGCGTCTTGTTGTGGGCCAGGACCAAGGCCGGCCGCTCGATCTGCTCGATCACTTTAGCTACTGAAAAAGTTTTGCCGCTGCCGGTTATACCCAGCAACGTCTGGTAGTGGTCGCCGCGCCGGATCCCCTCGGTGAGTTGAGCGATCGCCTTGGCCTGATCACCGGCCGGTGCTTGGTCAGTGACCATCTTGAACGTGGGCATAACGATTTATTATAGCATGCACCCCGCGGGCGGGACTACACCTTGCCTACAGCAGGGACTACGGCTCGATCGGTAGTTGCGCGCCGACCGTCGCGGAGGCTGTCGGGGGCTGCTCCGCGCGGCGGGCCACGACAGAGAGGGCGACCGTCCCGCTGACCCCGCCGCTTTCCGCTCTCAAGATCCCTGTTCCCGCGATCTCACCCACCCGGACAACGCCCGCAGCCGTCACCGTGACGAGCTGCGGTTGCGCCGTGACGCGGACGGGCTGAGGCGGCGCGACGGGATTGCCCTGGGCATCTACACCGATAATCGAAAGCGGAGCGGTCTCTCCGGTCAAGAGCTGCAGCGGTTGGTTGGCGTTGAGCATCAGCCGGACCGCCGGACCGGGCACCGCGGAACTGTAGAAGAGCAGCGCATTGGCCACCCGGCGCTCATGGCCGTCGGACGGAGAGTTCACCACGGCCGGATGCGGCCGGCCGGGGAGGCGAACCACCATGGTCGCCGACCCGCCGCTGTCGAAGGCCATCGCCTCGGAGGCCCCCAGCCAGTTCATGTAGGCGGCGAGCTGCGGCTGCGTGAGCCCGATGCTGAGGTGCGGCTGGCGGCCGTCGACTTCCACGAGGATCACCGTACGGCCGTCCTTGAGGATGCCCAGCGCGGTCACAGGAAACCGCACGTTGCGTTCCCCCGGTGACGGGGGATGGGGATCGTTGACCACCCGTCCACACTGGACCAGGACGGGCCCGCCGCCGATGGCGGCGCGCAACTCATGCCAGTCCGGGTCCGTCGTGAGATTCACCTGGACCTCTGTGCCGGCCGGTACCTTGTCCCGGATCCAATTCGCCGCCCTGCCCCGGCCGACAAGGAGGATTTCTCCCGCCGGAAAGGGCGCGTAAAACGCCTGCTGGACCCAGACCTGCTTTACCGTGTAGAGGCCCGGCGTCGCCGCCCCCGGCACCCCGGGGGCCTTCCCGGGCCTGACGGGGGCGGCAGGCGACCCTGCGGGCGCGAGTTCCGCGACCGTCTGGCGCATCCCGGGCTCGGGCGCGGGAGCCCCATACCCCAGGGCGTCGGAGATGACCATGAGCCCGTCGGAGGGGAGACCCGCGTTGTATCCCGCAAGCGCGTGCGACTCCCCCGTCCTGGACAGCACCACGGTGCCGGTCCACTTGAACCGGTCGATCCGGGGGCGCCCATCCTTCCGAATGGCGAACGCGACCCATGCTGTCGGACTGCGCACGAGCTCGCCGTCTCGCACGACGATGTTGAGGGGGATGCCGGAACCGCGGATGTCGAAGAAGTCGCCGTTGACGCCGGCAATCGCCCCGCTGCGGGCAACCATCGAGGAGACGGTTTCGTCGTCGCTCATGAGTCGGTTGTGGGCGAGCCCCGCCCCCGCGCGCACCGTCGGATTGCTCAGGTCTACGCTGAGGTGGTGGACGTTGAGCGGCCCTGCCGCCGTGCCGACCTTGAAGTGGCTGTAGAGGATGCCGGAGGCGACCGGCACGGTGAAGCCGGACGACGAGAAGACCGCTGGCCAGAAGTCGAGGGATTGCGCCAGACCTGGTCCGGCGGGCACGCAGAGAAAGACCGCGACGCAGGCCCAGATGGCGTGGCGGCGGCTACGAATGGCTGGTGCACGTCCGGCCGATGCTCCCCTCACTTGCATGTAATCTTCCCCCGCCCGATTGGCCCGAAACCGGGTCCCTATCCACATGTGCACTTCACCATAGAGCATAGATCGAACCATTCTATCGGCGATACTAGCAGATTCCCTCAGGACTGAGGCGGGAAATTACGGAGCGCGCTACGATCCGGCTATCGAGGGTGTGTCCGAATCGCTTCCCAGACGGCTCGAACCTGCTCGCGGGTGCGGTCGGGCGAGCCGTTGTTGTCTATGACCCAGTCGGCGCGGGCCACCTTGTCCCGAAGCGGCACCTGGGCCCTCATGCGGCGCCGGGCCTCCTCGGGCGAGAGGCCGTCCCGGGCGGCCAGGCGGCCCACGCGGACGTCGTCGGACGCATCGGCGACGACGATCCCGTCAAGCCCGAGGTCGACTCCGTCGGTCGTATCGAGCAGCAGGGGGATATCCAGGACGATCACTGCGACGCCCGGGGTGGCGGCGAGGCGGGCGGCTTCCTCAGCCATCCGCCGGCGGATGTGGGGGTGGGTCAAGGCGTTCAGCCGAAGGCGGGCGGACGCATCCGCGAACACCCGGGCCGCCAGCGCCTTGCGGTCGATCGTTCCGTCCGCGCGGAGAACACTCCGGCCGAAGGCCTCGACCACGCCCTGGTAGGCCGCCCCCCCCGGCGCGGCGACCTCCCGCGCGATCGCGTCCGCGTCTACCACCGCCGCCCCGAGTTCCCGGAAGCCCTGCGCCACGAGGCTCTTGCCGCTGGCGATCCCGCCGGTCAGTCCGATCCGCAGGGGTCGCGGGTCACGCGACGTCGACAAGGTCCTGCCAGTTGGGGCCGCAGGCGACGCTGACGGCGAGCGGAGCGGCCAGCTGGTAGGCCCGCTCCATGATCTCCCGGATTCGAGGCGCAACATCTGGCACCAGGGCCTCGGGCAGCTCGAACAGCAGCTCATCGTGGATCTGTAAAATCATCTCAAGCCCCGAGGGCCCCGGCAGGAGGTCGCGGTGGATCCGGAGCATCGCGATCTTGATGATGTCCGCGGCCGTCCCCTGGATCGGCGCGTTGATGGCGTTCCGCTCCGCGGCCTCCCGGATGACGCGGTTGCGGCTGAGGATGTCCGGCAGGTAGCGGCGCCGGTTGAGGAGGGTCGTGACGTACCCCTGCCGGCGCGCCAGTTCCACGGTCGTCCGCGTATAGTCCTGGACCCGAGGATACCGCGCGAAGTAGGTGTCCATGAACCGCTGGGCCTCCGCGCGGCCGATGCCGAGCTGGGACGCGAGCCCGAAGTCGCTGATCCCGTAGGCGATGCCGTAATTGAAGACCTTGGCCTGCCGCCGCATCTCCGGGGTGACGCCGTCCGGCGCCACGCCGAACACCTCGGCCGCGGTCACCGTGTGGATGTCCTCCCCGCGCCGGAAGGCGTCGAGCAGACCCGGGTCACCGGTGATGTGCGCCAGGACGCGCAGCTCGATCTGATCGTAATCCGCCGACAGCAGGACGTGCCCGGGCCGCCCCGGGACGAATGTCCGGCGGATCTGCCGCCCGACGTCGGTGCGGATGGGAATGTTCTGGAGGTTCGGGTCTGTGGTGACCAGACGGCCCGTGCTGGCGACGGTCTGGTTGAACGTCGTGTGCACCCGCCCGGTGCGCGGGTCGATCATGTCCGGCAGGACGTCGACGTAGGTGCTGAGCAGCTTGCTGAGCTCCCGGTGCTCGAGGATCCGGGCCACCACCTCGTGCTGCGGCGCCAGCTGTTCCAGCACCTCGGCGTCGGTCGAAAATCCCGTCTTGGTCCGCTTGAGGGGCGGAAGCTGGAGCTTCTCGAACAGGACAAACGCCAGCTGTTTGGGCGACCCGATATTGAACTCCGTGCCGGCCAGGCGGTAGATCTCCCCGGTCAGCGCGTCGATGCGCTCCCGCAGGGTCACGGACAGGGCGCGCAGCGCGTCCACGTCGATGGCGACGCCGACGGTCTCCATGCGGGCGAGCACGTCGACCAGCGGCATCTCGATCTCGCGGTAGAGGGAGAGGAGTTCGCGCTCCCCGAGCCGCGCTTCGAGGATCTCGGCGAGGCGGCCGGTGAGATCGGCGCGTTCGGCCGCGGCTTCCTCCGGCGCCCGCCCCAGCGACAGCGCGTCGCCCTCGGCGGCTTCCCCATTCCCCAACCGCCACCCCAGGAACTGCCATGCCGCGCTCTCCAGCGTGTGCGTGCGCTTGCCGGGATCGAGCAGGTAGGATGCGAGCGACACGTCGAACGCGAAGCCCCTGGGATGCAGTCCGGCTCCCTCGAGGAGCAGGCGATCGCGCTTGGCATCTTCGCTGAGTTTCGGGAGGTCCCCCCGCTCCAGGAGGTCGGCCAGCGCCCGGGGGATGCCGGACTCGACCGGCACGTACGCGCCCTCGCCCGTCTTGGTCGAGGCGGCCAGGCCCCGGAGCTCCGCCGTGAGCGGATGCCCGGGGCCCGCGACCGGGGCGATCGCCAGGCGCGCCGCCTCCGCCAGCAGCCGTGGCAGCGCGTCCGCGGCCACGGTGCGGTAGGTCCCGCGGCTCTGCGGCGCGGGCGCTTCGACCCCCAGGCGCTCCAGCAGCGTCTTGAACTCCAGGGTGGTGAACAGCTCCTTGACCTGGTCGCGGTCCGGGGGCCGGCGCCGCAGGAATTCGAGATCGAGCCGGACGTTGTCGAGGTTGGTCACGATCGTCGCCAGGTGCTTGCTCGTCAGAATCTGCTCCCGGTGTTCCCTGAGCCGCTCCCGCAGCTTTGCCTCGCGGATGTCGCCGACCCCGTTCAGCAGCGCCTCCACGGAGCCGTACTGGCCGAGCAGGCGGCTCGCGGTCTTCTCCCCCACCCCGGGCACGCCGGGGATGTTGTCGGTCGTGTCGCCCTTCAGGCTCTTCAGATCCGGGATCTGCTGCGGGGCAATCCCGAATCGCTCCCGCACCGCCGCCTCATCGTAGATCGTGGTCTCCGTGATGCCGCGAGAGGTCATCATCACGCGGGTGTGGGGCGAGACGAGCTGGAGCGCGTCCAGATCCCCCGTCACGATCAGGACGTCGATGCCCTGCGCCTCCGCCTGCCGCGCCAGCGCGCCGATGACGTCATCGGCCTCGAACCCGGCCACCTCGAAGACCGGCAACTGCAGCGCGTCAACCACCTCTTTGGCCAGGCCGACCTGGGGGCGGAGATCGTCCGGCATCTTGCGCCGGGTGGCCTTGTACTCCGCGTAGGCTTCGTGGCGGAAGGTCGGCCCGGGCTTGTCGAAGGCCACGGCCACGTACTCGGGCGACTCCTCCTCCAGCACCTTGAGCAGCATCGTGGTGAAACCGTACACGGCGTTGGTCGGCTGGCCGTCGCTCGTCGTGAAGTACGGAAGGGCGTAAAACGCCCGGTAGACGAGACCATTGGCATCGATGAGGACGAGGAGATGGCGGCCGGTGCGAGCGGGCATCGCTCAACGATTATAGCACGCGCCGGCCGGCGCTCTGGGAGCGCCGCACTCGCAGAGACTGCGATACTCGCGGCACAATCCTCATGCTCATGCCCGAGGGGTTTGAGTCCGCCTGAGGCGCATGCGGCATCGATGAATGATCCGATGGGGTATCCGTTGCTATCCTGACGGAGGTAGGGTCTTTCACCCTAGATTCATAAGGTCTTTACCTGATTCAGTTATAGGGGCTTTCAAGTGCTATCCTCCTAGCTGTGATACCAATGACTGGGAACCCGCTAGTACAGCACACATCCGTTCGCATCAGTAACTCTTCCTGGGAGGAGGGAACTGTTGTGAGCAATGAAAAGGGCAAGGCTGGTCGGAAAAAGGCGATGGAAGCAAAAAATATAACCAGGCGCGCTCTTATCGAAGCAGGCTGGATCCTCCCGGCCGTGATTGTGGTGGCCATACCTTCGAAGGCGTTCGCCGAGTACGGAGGGCCGGTGCCGGATACGAGCCCCAAAGGTAGCGACGGCTCCCAAGGGGCCGGCGGCGGAGAAGACGCCGGCTCGAAGTTCCACTCCGACCCATAGCGCGGGCCAATGCCCTTGAGCACTCGACTCGCAGATGCTACGATACACCCGGCACGCCTCGCCGGAGTGTCGGAATCGGCAGACGATGGCGACTCAAAATCGCCTGGGCTCACGCCCGTGGGGGTTCGAGTCCCTCCTCCGGCACCACCGTTTCCTGTGACAGTGCAGGTTATATCATCGGGCGGTATACCGACTGAGAGTCTGGTCAATCTACTCCATTTTTAATCGGGGATTTTCCCATAATTGAGTACTGCATTCACCTGATTCAGAATCGGGGGGTTTGCATCTTATCTTCTAGGTGTGATGCGACTCGACTTGTTCAACGGCTCTATTTTGATAGTGAACGCGTGTTCGCATCAATAGGCCGGGTCAGGGGGAGGATGTCATGAGCAGTCAGGATGGCAGGGCCGGTTCTCGGGAGACGAGGGATACGAGCCTGACTAGGCGGGCGCTCATCCGGGCGGGCTGGATCATACCCGCCGTTCTTGTGGTGTCGCTCCCGTCCAAAGCGTTCGCCTCGTACGGCGCCCCTAGTCTACCGGATCCCAGCATGAGCGGCGGCGCCAACTTTACTGCCGGCGGAGCTGTCGGCGGGGTCACCATATCCGCCAGCGGCGGGGCCAGCGGAAGCGCTTCGCCTCCGTCGTCGCATTAATTCGGTCCTGACGTGAGGTTGAACCGGTATGCCCGTTGACGCGGCGACCATCCGGCCGGCCCGGCTGAGCGGGACCGAGGAGCACAGGCTCGACGAGGAATTGTTGGTCTATGTTCCCCGGAGCGAGAAGGCGTTCACGCTCAATCGGTCCGCCGTGGCGATCTGGGAACTGTGCGACGGCACCCGAACCGTCGAGGAAATCACGGAGGAACTGGGGCAGTGCCTAGGCCGTTCCGGGACGGCGTTGTTGACCGACGTGATCCAGGGCATCACTCGGCTCCACGAGTTGGGCCTCCTGGAACTCCGATGAGCGCCGCGCCGGCGGGTACGCGGACGGCGAGAGTCCCCCGGACGGTCTACATCGAGTTCGAGGGGCACCAGGTCGCTGTCAGATCGGATGCGCATGAGGTGCTGGCGGGCCTCGAGAGCATATACTCCGCCATGGTCGTCCCCGCGGCCGTGCGCACCGTCCGGACGCTCGTGGTATCGGGGAGTGGCGGCTCATACCGCATCACGGGCGACACCGCGTTTCAAGTGGCTGATGGCTCGCTCACCGACGTCCTCCGCTGCCTTCGCTTCTCGGTGATCCAGGCCGTGATGCAGGCCCGGCCGGATCTCCTCTGGTTTCATGCGGGCGCCGCGGCGGCGGACGGGCGGGCGATCCTGCTCCTGGGCCCACGGGGACGGGGCAAGAGCACGCTCATCGTCAGCCTGTGCGCGCGGGGCTGGACCTACCTGTCGGACGACGTCGTCCCTCTGAATCCCGCCTCGAGCCGCGCCGTGCCGTTTCCTCTGACACCCGCTCGGCGTGAGTTCCCCGGTCAGGAGATGCCCGCGGACTGGCTTCGATCGCCGACCAAAGTCGACGTCCCTCTCCCGTCGCGAAGCCTCGGCCGGCATCCCGTGCCGGTCGGCGCCCTGGTCTTCCCGAAATACCGCGTCGGCGCTCCGGCCAGACTATCCCCCTGCCCGCCTGCCGAGGCCGCGTCGGAACTGCTTCAGCATTGCTGGAACTTCGCCGAACACGGAAAAGCGGCCCTGCGCCGCCTCTGCGACCTGGCCGCGCGCGTGCCCGCCTACCATCTTTCATTCAGCAATGGAGATCTCGCGACCGACCTCCTGGCCCTGCTGCGTCTGCGGGAGATGCCGCCGCCCAGCGCCAAACGCGACTCCGTTGGAGCGCGCTAGAAAGACAAGCAGGGAGCGAGGGAAGGGGTAGCCAAAGGAGATTGGGGTAGAGGAGGCCATGTCGCTGGGGCCCACGAGCAGGCGGCACGGGAAATCAGGCTTCACGACGATCGAAATGGTGATCGTCCTGGCCCTCTTTGGCATCGTCCTCGTCAGCCTGATGGGCCTGCACCTGGTGGCGATCACCGCCGGCACGGCGGCGGAGACCTCGTCGATCGCGGCGAACCTCGCCAGGGCGCGGATGGAAGAACTGCTTTCGTTGCCTCCGGACACGCTCAAAGACCAGAACGGCGCTGAAGAACAGCGGCAGGTTCCGGCCGGCGGCGGACGCCCCTACACCGTGCAGACCAGCGTGGTCGCGCCGGACCCCGCCCGGTTGGACATCACCGTGACGGTGACCTGGCAACTGGCCTATGGGGGCGCCTGCGCGGCCGGAGGATCGAGCCACCAATGTGAGGGCAGCCCGGTGAAATACGCGAGGACGCTCCAAACCAGAATCCAGGCCCCGGATCAGGGACAGGCCCAGCCTTGAATCGGCCAGACCCGTGGCCGGCCGCGGGCGCGTCCCGGCAGCCCGAGCGCCGGCTGCTCCTCGCGTGTCTCCGCCGCCGGCGCCCCGAAGATCTCAGGACCCTGGTCGGGCCCGAGTTCGACTGGGAGCGGCTGCTGGACGCTGCGGCGCTGCACAGCATCACCCCACTCGTCTATGCCGCGTTCAAGCAGGGGATCGGCGGCGCGGCCGTTCCCCCCGCCGTCATGGACCGGCTCGCGCACGAGTACTATCAGCAGGCCGCGTCGAACGGGCACCTCTTCGCCGAGCTACGGAAGATCGTGGGGGCGTGCGGCCGGGCGGGGATCCCCGTTTTGGTGTTGAAGGGCACGGCGATCGCGGAGAGGGTGTACGGGAACATCGCCCTGTGCCCGATGAGGGACCTGGATTTCCTGGTCAGGAGAACGGACCTCGATGCGGCGGACGGCATCCTCCACGAGCTCGGATACACGCACGACGAATCGTACCGCTGGGCCGCGTGGTACCGGGACCATCATCACCATCTGCCCCCGTACGTCAGAGCCGATGGGCGCGGCATCGTCGAGCTCCATCATCACCTCGTCCCGCCCCCCGTGTCGGCCGGCATCCCGATCGAGGATCTCTGGCGGCGGGCCGGGCCGGCCGGCGACGGCGCGCTGGTGTTGTGCCCCGAAGACCTGCTCCTCCACCTGTGCCTCCACGCCTCCCTTGGTCACCAATTCAATCTGGGATTGCGGCCGATGTGCGACATCGCGGAGACCATCCGGTATTACGGAGCCGACATCGACTGGACGCAGATAAGGCTCCGCGCCCGCGAGTGGGGGATTGGAAAGTACGTCTATCTCGCGCTCCGCCTCAGCAAGGATCTCCTCGGCGCCGCCGTGCCGGACGATCTGGCGGGCCCTCTCCGGCCGGAGGGATTCGACCCCAGGGTCATCGCCTGGGCGGCCGAGCAGGTGTTTGCCGATGAAGACCGGACCCCATCCTCGCCCCTCGCCCAACTCTACGGGCCCAAGCGCCTTCGGGAGAGAGTCGCCCTGCTTCTGCAGCGCGCATGCCCCTCACCGAAAGCCATGGCGCGATTGTATCCGGCGCCCCACGACTCGAAGCGCATCTACCTCTACTATCCGGTCCGTTGGTGGGACCTCATGCGGAAGTACGGCCGTCCGGCGCGCCACCTCCTGCGCCGTGGCAACACCATGACCGTTCTGGCTGCGCGCGAGGATCAGAAATCTGCCCTGAGGAAGTGGCTGACGCCGGATCCGCTTCCCGGGCGCTCATCGGGCGCCTGACGAGGGGGGCACGCGCCGGGCGATCACGTCGCGGATGAACCCGGCGGCGACCTGTCCCACCGCCTGTCCGATGTCTCGATCGGAACGCTTTGTCCCCCGCACGCGAAACGAGTGATCGCCGTCCGCCACCACATGAAGACGGGCCAGCGGTTCCAGCCGCTTGACCACCGCCTCGACAAGATCGAACCTCGCCAGCGGATCTCTCGTGCCTTGAATGAACAACATCGGCACACGGATTCCAGGCAGATGGGCGTCCCGGAGGCGGCCGGAGTTCCCCGGAGGATGCAGCGGATACCCGAAAAACACCAGCGCCGCCCCCGTGAAATCTTCGCCCTGCGCCGCGGCCAGCATGGAGGCGATCCGTCCTCCCATCGATTTGCCGCCCGCCACCAGCGGCACCCCGCGGTCGGGAGGCGCGGCCTGCTGGATGGCCGCGTTCAAGGTCGTCTGGAGCACGGAGGCGCCGTCGGGGGCCCGCCGGCGCGCTTCCATGTAGGGAAAATTGAACCGGAACACGGAGATACCGTCCGCCGCCAGTTCGTCCGCCACCCCTGACATGAACGGGTGAGTCATGCCTGCCCCCGCCCCATGGGCGATGACCGATACGGCCGTGGGGTGGGGCGCCCGAGTCCAGAGACCGGACGTCTGGATCCCGCCGGCATGAAACTGCACAGGCTCCGAACCGGCGCGTTCGATGGTGGCGTCCTGCGGGACCTATGGCTTCGCCGCCCGCGTGTGCCGCGCCGGTTCAGCCCGTTTTACCATTGCTCCACTCCTCGCTTCGATCGGCCTTGCGGGCGCCTCTAAACGCCTGCGCCGGGGGCGGGGCCGCGGCCGCGAGGAGCGCCAGGTGCTCTTCAACCTTCTCCGTGGCGGTAATGGCGCGGACCACGATCTCGTCGACCACGCCGTGCCACTTCGCCAGCGCCGGCGGGATCGCGCCCGGATCCTCCACCGCGATGGCCGTTTCCACCGGCCGGACGCCCATGCGGGCAAAGTTGGCCGCGTACGCGGGATACCCCGCATACCGCCCGGCCTCGGCCAGCAGCCGCTCGCGGGCCGCGGGGCCCAGCGCGACGCGCACATAGGCCATCAGCGCCGGCGGGGTGCGGCCGGCCGCGGCCGCGCCGGCGCGCACCCATTCGGCCGATAGCCGGGCGTGCGCGGGCGTCACCCAGTTGAAGAGCACCCCGTCGGCCAGCTCCCCGGCCAGGCGGCACATCTGAGGGCCGAGGGCCGCCGCGACGATGCGTCCCTTGAGACGGGACCGGAGCGTGCTGATTCCCTCGCGCACGCGCGCGAGCGCCCCCGGGTTTGCGCTGCCGACGCCCAGGAGGAGACGGTCGAGCGGCAGCGCGTTGGCGCGGACGCCCTGGTCGATGCTGTTGGGGCCGCGCGTGTGCAGGGGTATCACTCCGATCCCCAAGGCGATGCGCCGGGTCACCTGCGCCGCCGGCGCGAGCGCCGCGAGCCCATCGGTCTCACCGGGATGGTTGACCCAAAAGGAACCGTACCCCCGCCCTTCGGCCTCTCGCGCTGACGCGCGGATGACCTCGGGCCCGATGGCGGCGGAGAAGACTGCGAAGCCGTATCCCATCACACTCCCCTCTACGGATGAGCGGCGCCGAGGACGGAGGCCGCCTGCTCCACATAGGAAAGATCGACGAAGCGCGCGGGGGTGACGAAGGCGCCGATCAGGCGCTCGTTCAGCAGCCAGCGCTGATAGTCCAGGACCGTGCGCACATTGACGGCGCCGTCGGGGTTGAGGCCGGGCCAGATCATCCGGTCCCACACCGCCCGGTCTTTGATCGGTGTGCGGCCGGCCATGATCGTGATCACGTCGTCGCGGATCTCCCGGTGTCGAAGCGACTCGTTGTAGTAGCGGAGCGCCTTGACGTAGGCGACCATCCAGCCTCGCGCCTCCCCCGGATGCTCGCGAGCCCACTGCGTATTGTAATAGACGGCCGCCGTCTGGAAATCCGGGAGGATCTGATCGAGGGGCATGACGATCTTCCCGATTCCTCGTGACTCGGCCGCGGTGGCGAACGGCTCCACCATCACCGCCGCGTCAATTTTCCCATTCGCCATCGCCGCCGGCTGGTCGACGAACTCCATATACTCGATGGCGACGTCCTTTGCTGTGAGGCCGCCCTTCCGGAGCAGCAGGTAGTTTTCGAAATTGACGATGGACGCGGGGCTCGCCGTGCCCAGGACGCGGCCCCGCAGGTCGCCGAGCCCCCGGAACTGACCGGCGTCCACCAGCCCCTTCCGGACGACGAGGACGTTGAAGCCGAAGCCTTTGCGCAGCGACCCTTTGTCCGCGACCACCACCACCGGCAGGCCTCGGTTGATGGCGTTGAAGAAGGTCGGGCTGGGCGCCCCGCTGGCGATGTCCAGCCGGCCCGATCCGAGCAGCGCCATCTGGTCCGCGCCCACCCCGAACCGCTCGAGCGAGAGGTCCAGACCCTGCTCTTTGAAGTACCCTTTCTCCAGGGCGATGAAGATCCCGGCATCGCTGGCGACGCCGAGGTATCCCATCCGCACGGGCGCCGCGGCTCCCGCGGGCGTCGCCGTCCGCCCCGCGCCGGCCAGGCTCAGCACCCCCAGCCCCAGGCACAGGATGAGCGCGCGGGCGCCCCTCATCGAGGGGCGCCCGCCTGCCGGCGGTGGGCCAGCACCTGCCGGAAATTGCCTTCGTCGACCATCAGCCGGCGCTCCGGGGAAAGCCCGCTCTCATCGAGCGCCGCGATCGTCTCGCGGATGTAGCGGCTGCCCCCTTCGACGTCGAACGGGGTGTCGGTGCCGAACAGCACCCGTTCGATCGGAAAGTAACCCAGGCCGCATCGGACGCCGTGGGGGGCCCCGAACAGCGCGGTGTCCGCGTAGAAGCGGGGAAAATACCAGGCCGGTGGGTGGGCCAGGGCGACGGGGAACGTCTCCACCTGGTGCTCCGCCCCCCGGGTGCCGAACTGGTCGTACCCGCCCCGGATCCGGCCGGCGAAGTGGGGGACCATAGCGCCCATGTGGTGGGTAATGATCACCGCGTCGGGATGGCGGTCGAAGAGCCCGGTGAAGATCAGCCGGGCCATGGCAATCGTGGTCTCGTACGGCCAGCCGAAGATCTGCCAGAGATCGTACCGGGAATCCTTCTCGCCCACATAGTCGGGGAGGTCGGAGGCGTTCCGTGCGGGGTGGATGAAGATCGGCATCCGCCGGCGCGCGGCCTCCTCGATCACCTCAAGGGTCCGCGGCTCATCCAGCGGGCGCCCCCCGACATTCGAATAGATCTGGATGCCGGCGAAGGCGGCCTGGGAGGCGAGCCGATCCAATTCCCGGAGGCTCGCGTCGGGATTGTTGAGCGGCAGGCCTCCGAACGCGCCCGCGAACCGATCCGGGTGGGCGCCGACGAGGCCGGCGAGCTCATCGTTGGCCAGGCGGGCCAGGTCGGGCGTGACCTCAGGAGACCCGAGCCGGTCGATCGGCGGGGACGCCAGCGACAGGACCTGCCGGTAGTCGGCGAACCCGTCCATGATCCGGAACCGCACGCCGAGGTCGAAGAGACACGGGATCCCCTTGACCCGCTTGGCCATGTAGAATCCTGGGATCTGCTGAAGCCGGGCGAAATAGCGGGTGGGCAGGATGTGCGCGGCGATGTCGATACGCATGTGCGTCCTCTACGCCGGTCCGCCGCGCATCTCCTGCGCCCCCCGGGCGATCCACGGGCCAGCGCGGGTCAGACGTTCCGGAGCGTGGGATCCAGGTAGTCCCGGAGCCAGTCTCCAAGCAGGTTCATCGTCAGGACCGTGAGCGTCAGCGCCGCCCCTGGGAAGACGCTCATCCACCAGCCGACATACAGATAATCGCGTGCGCCCGCCAGCATGTTCCCCCAGCTCGGCAGATCGGGCTGAACACCGAGGCCGAGGAACGTCAGGCTCGCCTCCACGACGATGTTGTTGGCCACCGTCGCGGTCGCCAGCACGATGATCGGCGTGAGCAGGTTGGGGAAAATGTGCCGGGACAGGATCACCGTCTCGCTCGCGCCCACCGCCCGCGCCGCCTCGACGTACTCCTTCTGCTTGATCGACAGCACCTGGCCTCGGGCGAGCCGCCCGAAGGTGACCCAGCCGGCAATCCCCAGGATGAGGATCACGTTGAGCAGGCCGATCCCCAACACCGCCACGATGGCGATCGCGAGCAGCAGAAACGGAAAGGCCAGCTGGACATCGGCCGCACGCATCAAGACGGCCCCGAGCCGTCCCTCGTAGTACCCGGCGATCATCCCCAGCCCCGAGCCGAGCACCGCGGAAATCGTGACGGTGCTCACTCCCACGATCAGGGAGATCCGCGCGCCGTAGACCAGGCGGGCGAACACGTCGCGCCCCAGCTGATCGGTGCCCAATAGATGCGCGCGCGACCCCCCTCCCTGCCACGCCGGCGGGCGCAGCCGCTGCGTCACTTCGGACGCCGTGGGATCGTATCGGGTGATCACGGGCGCGAACAGGGCCGCGGCGACGACCAGGACGAGAAACGCAAGATTGAACGGCCCGCTCCCTCGACGGAGCGTCCGCCACAGCCGGCGCCGGGCCCGCGGAACGGCCGGCGGGGGGCCCACGAGGACGCCGGCGGCCCGCGCATCCATCCGGGCCACGGCGGCCTCAGCCCAGCTTGACGCGGGGATCGAACCAGACGTAGCTGAGATCGACGAGGAGGTTCACCACGACGAACACCAGGGCGATGAAGAATACCGCCGCGGCAACCGTGGGGAAATCGCGGAAGGTGACCGACTCCACGATGAGCCGCCCCGTGCCCGGCCAGCCGAAGATGCTCTCCGTGATCACCGCGCCCCCGAAGAGGTTCCCGACGTCCAGGCCCCAGACCGTGACGGCGGGGATCAGCGCGTTCTTCAGGACATGCCGGGCCACGACGATCCTCTCGGGCAGCCCCTTGGCGCGGGCCGTGCGCACATAGTCCTGAGCGAGCGACTCAAGGACGCTCGAGCGGACGAGCCGGGTATTGCGGCCGAGCGATTGGGACCCCAGCGTGATCGCGGGGAGGATCACGTCCCGCCAGTGCCCATACCCCATGGACGGCAGGAGCCCCAACGACACCGCGAACACGAGGATCAGCACCAATGCCATCCAAAAGTTCGGGATCGACTGGTTGAGGATGGCAAACGTGCGCACAGCCTGATCGAGCAGCGTGTACGGCCTGACGGCGGAGACCGTCCCCAGGATCAGGGAGAGGACCGTGGCGTAGAGGGCGGCCGCGACCATAAGCTGGACGGTGTATGGGAACCGCTGCAGGACGATGGGCATCGCCGGCTGGTCGGTGAACCGGATGGAGTCTCCGAAGTCGCCGAAGATCGCGCCGCGGATCCGCCGCAGCCGCGTCTGGACCTGCCCCGTCCCATAGCCGGACAGGCCGATCGTCGTCTGCCTCTGCTCGGGCCGGGCGAAGGGGTCGCCGACGAAGAACCGGAGCAACTGCACGGGCAGTGGCTGATCCAGACCGTACCTGTGCCGCACCACCGCGACATCCTCGGCGGAGGCGCTCGGCGGCAGCAGCAGCGAGGCCGGGTCGCCCGTGAGGTGGAGAATGACGAAGACGGTGGCGAGCACGCCGGCAACGACAAGAACGGACTGGGCCAGCAGCCTCAGCGTGTAGCGGAACATGTCCGCGGCCCCACCCCGGTTACGCCCGCGGGGTCATTTCCTTCGCCCAGATCATCTCGTCCGGCCGGGGCTTCCAGTTCACGCGGTTGCTCACGCCGTACATATCTTCGACCTGCATGCCAAAGACGGCGGGAGAGTCCTCCCAGATCATCCGCTGCGCCTTCGAGTAAAACGTCCGCCGGGTCTTGTCGTCGGTGGTCAGGCGCGCGGCGTCGATGAGCCTGTCCAGATCAGGGTTGTTCGGATAATCGGGGGTCGGGATGGTCTTCGTCCTGAAATTGGGCGACAGATCGATGTCGGCATCGAACATCCAGTTCCCCCAGCTGGCGAACACGATCCCGTCGAGTTTGCCGGCGTTGGCCAGCGAGTAAAAGGTCCCCGCTTCGTAGAGACGCGGCACCGCCCTGAGGAACTGGGGGCCCAGCTTGTTGAGCTCGCTGACGATCCCTTCGCCCATATCCCTGTCCTTCGTGTACCGGCCCTGGATATAGTGGAAATTCACCGTGACCGGCAGCGGCAGCCCGGACTCCCGCAGCAGCTGCCGCGCCTTATCGAGGTCATGGGGATAGAACGGGAGACCGGGGTCGTACCCGTAGTGGTACCGGCCCACCACCGTGGAGATCCGCTCGCCCAGCCCGTTGTACACCGTCCGGAGCAGCTGGTCGATGTTCGCCGCGTAGTTGATGGCCTGGCGCACCTTGACGTTGTCGGTGGGAGCGACGTGCTCGACCATCCGCCAGAAGCCCAGCCGGTTGCTGTGGACGTGCTCCACGCGCGCCCGGCCGGATTGGTTGATCATCTCCGCCTGTTCGGCCGGGACGCCGATGATCACGTCGGCTTCTCCCGACAGCAGAGCGGCGATGCGGGTCGAGGCTTCGGGCACCGTGCGCATGATGACCTGTTTGAAGGCCGGGGCGCCGCCCCAGTATTGCGCGTTCGCCTCCAGGACGAGATCCCCGTCCTTCACCCAACTGACGAGCCGGTAGGGACCGGTCCCGACCGCGTGGGTCTGGAGGAACGCCGTGTCGTGCTCACGGTAGTAGGCCGGGGCGACGATGCGCATCCCGAAGCCGTTGAACCGATTGAGGACGATCGGATCGGGGGTCTTCGTCACAATGTTCACCGTGTACCGGTCAATGGGTTCCGCCCGATCGATGGTATCGTAGGCGTGCCAGAGCACCGAGAACGGCTTGAAGTTGGGGTCGACCCGGGCCAGGAGCCGGTCGATGGAAAACCTCACCGACTCCGCGGTGAACTCTTCACCATCGTGGAACTTCACGCCCTGGCGCAGCCGGAACTGAAATGTGGTCGCGTCGATGCGCTTCCAGGAGAGCGCCAGCAGCGGTTTCCAGCCCTTGTAGGGATCGATGGGATTGCTCATATCGACCAGGTTCTCAAAGATATTGCCGAGGGGGCTCTCGTCGTAGGTGTTGAGGTGATTCTGCGGATCCATGGTTGCCCGCGGAACACCGTAGACGATGATCAACGGCCGCTCGGCGGCCGCCCGGGCAGCCCGGGAAATCACGAGGGGGCCGGCGGCCGCTCCCGCCGCTCCCCCCGCCAGGCCCCTGATGAAGGTCCGGCGGCTGATATCGAGGGTCGGCAATTTGCCCAACCGAGATTTTGCGTGGGTGCTCATCCGGTCCCCTCCCCGGGCGGTCCCCCACTCATGACATCCGCGACCGCGGACCGTCCTCCCCGTTACCGGGCGGCGATGATTTCTTCGACCTAGTTTGGTACCCGCCCGGCGTTTCCTGCCCCCAGGGCCCGGGTTCCGAACACACGTGCGCCTCGGGTGGGTCGCGCGCCGCCTGCAGAGTTCATCTCTTTTCCTGAACCAACAGCGCGTTGCTGATGGGGCGTCCGGGGGTCCTGAGGTACGTCCCGCGCAGCCACAGGCCGCTCGACCCTCCACTGTCCAGGTTCATCGCCTGATTGGCCCCCAGGGCCTTCATCGCTCCCGCCATCTCGCGCACGGTGCCGCTGGAGATCGCGAGGATCAGCCACCCGTCTCCGGTCAACCCGACCATGCTCCGCGCCAGCGACAGACGGACGATCTTGGGGTCGCGAAACCCCTCGCCCACGGAGTCCACCGTGACGCGGCCGTCGGTCAGCAGCCGCGGCCCGGCGCCGACCGCCTCGCGCACCAGCCCCCAGAACCCCAGTCCCCTCCCTCCCTCCACGACGATCCGGAACGCGCACCTGCGTCCAATCCGGAAACGCGTCGCGAGCTGGGCGTCGCTGCCCCGAAAATAGACCACGTAGCCATCATCGGGGATGATCTGTGAGTCTCTCCCGATGCGCGTGACGGTGCCGTGCGAGATGACGATCTGCACTCCATCGTGCAGCCCGGTGGACCTGCCCCAGTACGGGGAGAAAATGGTCGCGACATTGGCATGCTCCGGATAGCGGTTGACCCAATACGCGTACCAGTTGTTGGGGTACGTGAAGTCCCCGTCGAGACCGCCTTCGATCCTCAGCGGCAGCCGCTCGATGCGGGCCTGATTGTCGGCGGTGAAGCCGATGAGGCTCCCGATGTTGCCCTTGTGGACGACGATCCCGTTGGTGATCAGCGTGTTGTCGGGATTCTTGATGGGATTGCTCGTGTAGGCGTCAAAGAACGAGCCGTTGATGGCGGCCACCGCGGAATAACGTTCGGCGATCCCGGCCAGCGACTCGGTGTGACCGACCCTGCCCTCCGCCAGTCCTACCTTGACGCGGACGCTGCGGAGCCGCGCCTTCACCATCCTCACCGGGTACTGCCGCCCGTCCGCGGACACAGTCGTCGTGATGGCCTGGACGAACGCGGCCGGCCGGTCGGCCGCTGCCGCGAACCCACCGGTCAGCGCTCCGCCATGAGGGACAAATGAAAACGCCGCCGCGATGGACGCGGCGGCCGCCAGCGCACACGCTCGCCGGGCCGTCATTCCTCCCAGACGTTGCCCTCGCCGAACAATTGCTCGAGTTCCTGGTGCAGCCCCTCGGCGTCGAGGACGCGGGTGCGCGCCGGGACGATGTGCTCGGCTCCCTGGCCCGCGACGACGTGGACGCAGACCTGGCGGTCCCCGGGATGGTCGAGCAGGAATCGTTCGAGCTGCTCCATCTCCTCACGGGTGCTCACCCGGATGCGGAGCGGTGGGCGGGCCGGGATGCCGTTTGGGCGCCCGCGATCTGCGGGCCGGCTCGCCGGCCGCCTGCCGTTCCCGTTCCCTCTGTCCTGCGAGACCGGGACATCCCGGCCACTGTAGGCGTCGGGTGTCTCGCCCGCGGCCGCGCCGACGGCGGCATCCGGAGACGGCGGCAGCGGGAGAATCTCCTCGCAGAGCAGCTTGGCCGTCTGCTCCTCGATGTCGACCCGCCCTCGCAGGAGCACCACCGCATCCCGTTTGAGCGCGTAGCCCTGCTGCTCGTAGACCCGGGGAAACACGACCACCTCGACGCTGCCGGTCAGATCCTCCAGGGTCAGGAAGGCCATCGCGGACCCGGAGCGGGTGATGGTCCGCTTCACGCCGCCGACGAGGCCGCCCACCACCACTTCCCTGCGGTCGGGGAGGTCCACAAGTTGCCCCAGCTGGACGGTGACGCGCTGCGCCAGAATGGGCTGCCAGCGGTGAAGCGGATGATCGGAGATGTAGAGCCCGAGCATCTCCTTCTCCATGGTCAGAAGCTCTTCGCGGCTGAACTCGTCTCCGGCGGGCGCGGCCGGCTGGGGGATGGCGTCTCCCCCCATGTCGAAGAGGCCGGTCTGTCCCTGGGCCCGGACGCGCTGCGCCCGCTGGGCATTCTCCATCGTCTCGTCGAGGGTCTGCAGCATCTGCGCCCGAGCCGTCCCGAGCGAGTCGAGCGCCCCGGCCTTGACCAGGCTGGCGACGACCCGCTGATTGACCTGCCGGGTATCCACCCGCGCGCAGAAATCGGCGAGCCCGGTGAAGGGACCGCCGGAGGATCGGGCGCCGATCATCGACTCCACGGCTCCGGGCCCCACGTTGCGGACCGCGGCCAGCCCGAACCGGATGGCCTCCCCTTCGACGGTAAAGGACGCCGCGCTCGTATTCACATCGGGCGGAAGGATGCGGATGTCCATGCGGTGGCACTCGGCCACGGCCTGGGCCACCTTCTCGGTATCGCCAGCATCGCTCGTCAGCACCGCGGTCATGTACTCGGCGGGGTAGTGGGCCTTGAGGTAGGCCGTGTAGTAGGCGATGAGCCCGTAACAGGCCGCGTGCGCGCGGTTGAAGCCGTACCGGGCAAACGGCTCGAACTGCTCGAAGATCTGATCGACGATCTTGGGATGCACCCCATTCCGCCGGGCGCCGTCGACGAACTTCTCCCGCTGGGCGAGGAGCCGGTCCTTGATCTTCTTGCGGATGGCGTAGCAGAGGACGTCCGCCTCGGCGAGGGTGTAGCCGGCCACGGCCTGGGCCACGGTCATGATGTCTTCCTGGTAGACCATGACCCCGTAGGTGTCCTTGAGCACCGGCTCGAGGAGCGGGTGCAGGTAGGTGACCGGCTCCTGACCGTGCTTCCGGCGGATGTAGGACGGAATGTTCGCCATCGGGCCGGGACGGAACAGCGCGACCATCGCCATGACGTCCTCGATCCGGTCGGGGCGGAGGTCCTTGAGGTACCGGCGCATGCCGCGGCCCTCAAGCTGGAAGATCCCGGTCGTCTCCCCCGACGAGAGCAGCGCGTAGCTCGGCTGGTCGTCGAGGGGGATCCGCGCCAGATCGATCTCCACGCCCCGAGTCTCCCTGATGATCCGGATCGCCGCGTCCAGGATGGTGAGGTTCGTGAGTCCGAGGAAGTCCATCTTCAAGAGGCCGATCGCGGCGACGCTGTTCATGTCGTACTGCGTCATCACGAGGTCGCCCTTGGTCGCGCGCTGCAGCGGGACCTGTTCGATCAGCGGGTCGCGCGCGATGATGACGCCCGCGGCGTGGGTGCTGGCGTGGCGGGCCACCCCTTCGAGCTTCTGGGCCAGATCGAGGAGGCGGCGGATCTGCGGATCCCGCTCGGAGGTCTCCCGGAGTTCCGGCTCGGCGTCGATCGCTTCCTTGAGGGTCACAGTGGGCCCGGGGATCATCTTGGCGATCCGGTCCACGTCCCCGTAGGGCAGCCCCATCGCCCGGCCGACGTCGCGAATGGCCGCGCGGGCGCCCATTGTCCCGAAGGTGATGATCTGCGCGACCCGATCCGCCCCGTACTTGTCCATCACGTACTTGATGACCTCGTCGCGCCGGCTGTCCATGAAATCGACGTCGATGTCGGGCATGGTATAGCGCTCCAGGTTGAGAAACCGGTCGAAGGGCAGGCGGTAGGCCAGCGGGTCCACGTCGGTGACGCCGCAGGCGTAGAGCACCAGGCTGCCGGCCGCGGAGCCCCGCACCGTGGTCAGGATGCCGCTGCGGCGCGCGAAGTTGACGAAGTCCTGGACGATCAGGAAGTACGCGGCGAACCCCATCCTGGCGATCACGCCGAGCTCATAGTCAAGGCGCTCCGCGAGCGCCGGGGTGCTCTGGCCGAAGATGCGGCGGAGGCCGGCCTCGCACAGCCGCCGGAGATACGAGTCCGCCGTCTCGCCTTCGGGCACGGGGAAGTGCGGCAGCGTCAGCTGGTCCGTCTCGATCTCCAGCCGGCACCGCTCGGCGATCGCGAGCGTGTTCTCGAGCGCTTCGGGCAGATCCGAAAACCGCGCGGCCATCTCGGCCGGGCTCTTCAGGTAAAACTCCGGAGTCTCGCCCATCCGCGGCTTGTCTTTCTGGTCGAGGGCCAGCCCCATCTGGATGCACATCAGGACGTCCTGGGCGTCCGCTTCGTCCCGATTCACGTAGTGGACGTCGTTGGTGGCGACGAGCGGCAGGCCGAGGTCGCGGGCGAGGGGGACCATGCGCTGGATCAAGGTCTGCTGATCGGGAAGGCCATGGTTCTGCACCTCGAGGAAGAAGTTCCCGGGGCCCAGGATGTCGCGGTAGGCGGCGGCCAGGTGCCGCGCCGCCGCGGCGTCGTCCCGCAGCAGCGCGCGCGGCACCTCACCCTGGAGGCAGCCCGACAGGCCGATCAGGCCGGCGGCGTGGCGGCTGAGGCACTCCCGGTCGATCCGCGGCTTGTAGTAGAAACCGTCGAGATGCGCGGCCGTGGTGAGCTTGAGGAGATTCCGGTATCCCTCCGCGTTCGTGGCCAGCGGCACGAGATGAAACGAGGACGCATCCAACTTGGGGTCCCGGTCCGTCATCCGTCGCGACGCGATGTAGGCCTCCACCCCGATGATGGGCGTGATGGCGTGCGCGCGGGCCTGCTGGTAGAACTCGACCGCCCCGTACAGCGCGCCGTGATCGGTGACCGCCAGCGCGGGGATGCCCACCTCCTGCGCGCGCTGCATAAGGGAGGCGATCCGGCTCGCGCCGTCGAGGAGGGAGTATTCGGTGTGGAGGTGGCAGTGGACGAACTCAGCGGGCATTCAGGCGTATCCTCCAGAGCCCTGCGGCCCCCCTAATATATCTTCGAGGTTAGATGCCGAGAACCTGCTAAAGTTACCGATAGACCTCGCGGCGATGGCCAATCTTGAACACGACGACCTCGCGACGCTCGTCGCTCACCTCGTCGCTCACGTGGTAGATCACGCGGTAATCGCCATGCCTATACACGTCCACGCCGCCTCAGGTCTTTCAAGATGATTTCGAACGCCATGTTGGGTTCCCGCGCTCGCCGCTTGAAGGCGGCCAGGTCTTGAGCATCCTCCTGTAAGCTAAGGCGCACAGAGACGCTCACGAGTTCGGAAACCGATTGATCGGTCTCGGCGGCCTTGATCTTGAGCGCCCTGTGCAGGTCCGGCTCGAGGTAGACGGTGGTTCGCTTAGGTGTCATGGCTCAAATGATAGCGTCAAAACATCATAGCGTCAAAGATGTCGAAATCTGATGCGCAAGGCGGCCACGCGCAGCCTGAATGAAGATCGAGTATCGAACAAAAGCGGAGGAACCGTTACTTGGGGAGACAGCGATACACATCCCCGAGCGTGCGCAGCCCGCGCAACCGACGTAGCCCCTCCGCAACGTCCTGCCGAGCCAGCGCCAGATCCACCGCCCGCCGGATCGCCTCGCTCTCGCTGACCCGGAGGCGCACGGCGAGCTCTTTAAGTCTCACAGGCTCGACGACAAGATTCTTCCGGCGAAGCGTCACAGGGTCACTCCACTGCTGTGTATGTTAATAGGTAAATTATACACACCACGCCCGACCATGTCCAAAACACCGTCATCCGGTTGGCGCTCTCTGAGGCTGCTGGAGGTGATGGGCCGGTGAGGCGGGCGGCCGCGGCGGTGGCGCGGATCCCTCCGCACAATCTCGAGGCGGAGCAGAGCGTGCTGGGGTCGATGAGGCGTTGGGTTGGTCTCGGTCCTACGTTTCGGACCGGGCCAGCGCTTCATGTGCTGCCTTCTTAAGGACAGGTGCAAGGTGGCGAACCAACTGGAGCGCCCCTGCTGCCTCTTCTTCTGACACGGCATAGGCCGTGCCGTAGGTAACCTGGTGGCGCAGGCGGCGAAGTCTCTCAGCGTGGTCTAGCATGGCTCTGTGCGCGGGAAGGGCGAGATAGGCGAATCGGAGCGTGGCATAATGATGCCCGTTGACCTTTGACCGGTACCCGTAGGCGGCCATGAGCGCGGTGCAGCCGTTCAGGATCGCTTCATGGGCCATCTTGACGGCCCAGTCCGGCATTTTCTTAAGGTTGTACTCCGCGGCGTCGAGGTCATGTTCCATTTTTTCCAGGAGCCGCTCGACTTCGGGGCGGCGGATCGGGATCCGCTCGAGGTTGCGTTCAAGCTCAGCGAAGGGATTGCTCATCGCCCACGAGGAAAATCTTTGGTGATCGCAGGACCTCGTTGATGAACCCCTCCCCTGCGTTGCGCCGGCGCCGCCATTCATCGGGGGCCATGGTCACGAGGTTGATCTCGCGCCCGAGGCGGCCTTCGGCCTCGCTGAGCGCGGCCGCGAGTCGAGTCTGATCGGGCCTGCCGAGGATGAACAGGTCGATGTCGGAGGTGGCCTGCTCGCCTCCTTTGGCGACGGATCCGAAGATGAACGCGGCCTGGATGTTGGGCATCCCGTCGACTGCCTGACGGATGGTCTCCCCCAGTCCGGCGGTCTTGTAGACCATCTGTTTGAGCTCTGGGAGGAGCGGATGGCGGTCGTTGATGCGGAAATTCTTCTCCCGCCCTGCCCTGCGCGCGACGAGCACACCGAGTTTCTCGAGCCGGCCAAGTTCGTACCGAACGGAGGACTCGGCGAGGCGTGTCATGGTGGTGAGGCGCTGCGCGTAGAACTCCTCGGCGGGATGGCTCACGAAGATGGTGAGGAGCCTGGCGCGGCTTTTGGAGCCGAACAGCCCTTCGAGCACCGGGAGCCCGGCGGCGTTTGGTTGAGCAGTCTTTGTCCCAGTCATGAACGTCCGGTCCCCGCTATAATCCCGCGGAATCCCCCGAAATCTTAGTGGGCACGATGCCTCTATAATATCGCGGGAATCCGCGAAAATCTAGCGGAATCTCCTCGGTCTCACCCAACGGACGCGGTGACGAGCGCGTGGACGCGGCTCGTCTGCGGGCTGAGATCGATCGGCTGCACCTGCCGGATCCGGAACCCTTCCCGCGCGAGCGCCGCGGCATCCCGCGCCAGCGCGGGCAGCGCCCGGCCCAGGTAGACGACGCGGACGGCGCCCGACTGCCGGAGGGCGCGGGGAAGCCCGGGCGCGAGCCCGGTACCCGGCGGATGCAGAAACGCCCGGTGGACCGGCCCGCGGCGCAGGGCTTTCTCAAGCGCCCGGACCGGATCCCGCGTGTAGAACTGGCAGTTCGTGATCCGGTTGAGGCGGGCGTTCGTCCAGGCGGCGTCCAGCTGCGACGCGTCCGTCACGGCGATCACGCGCGCGGAAGCGAGCGCGAGGTGAAGCGAGTAGCCGCCGATCCCCGCGTCCGGCTCCACCACGGTGTCCGCAGACGACGGGTCCAGCGCGGTCAGGATCATCTCGATCAGTCCCGGCATGGCGCGGGCGTTCACCGGAAACTCGGCGAGCAAGGGCACGTGGAACCGCACGCCGGCCACCTCCCCGGCCACGTGCGGCCGGCCCCAGAGCAGA
>DATHLI010000044.1:0-2023 GCA_035488355.1 bacterium
GCCTCCAACTCCCGTTTGATCTTCTTCGCCACGTCCTCCGCCCGCCCCGACGCGGGGGACATCGCGCCCCGGAGGGTGGAGATGCCGGCCGGAGCGCGCCCGTCCAGCCACGGGCAGTAGATCTGATGGTGCCGCGCCGCCGATCCAAAGTCCCACACGATCGGCTCGGCGTCCCTGGGGAGCAGGGAGAAGCGCACCAACTTGTCCATCGCCCACGTGCCGATGTGGGTGGCCGTGATGTAGCGGATGTTGTTCATGTCGAAGCAGAGCAGGGCGCCCAGCCCCGACCGCGCGAGTTCCCGCTTGGCCCGCTCGAGGCGCTCTTTCCGGAGCCGATCGTAGTTGACCCGCTCCTCCCAATCGACGCCCATGAGGCCAAACGTCTTCAGTCCCATGTCACTCCCTCCCGCACAGGGCCTTCGCCGCCGCCGCCACCGAGTCCGCGGTGGGGACGGTCTGGTCCTCCAGAACCGGCGAGAACGGCACCGGGACGTTCATCGCCCCGATGCGCTTGACCGGGGCGTCCAGGTAGTCGAAGGCCCCGTCGGCGATCACCGCGGCGATCTCCGCGGTCGCCCCGAACTGCTGGTACCCCTCGTCCACCACGATCGCCCGGCCGGTCTTCTGCGCCGACGCGATGAGTGTCTCCGCGTCCAGGGGCGCCAGGGTGCGGGGATCGATCACTTCCGCGCTGATCCCCGCCCCCTCCAGCGCTTTTGCCGCCTCCAGCGCCACGTGCACCATGCTGCTGGTGGCGACGATGGTGATGTCGGTCCCCGGCCGCTTGATGTCGGCGACCCCGAAGGGGATGGCGTACTCGCCCTCCGGGACGGGGCCCTTGAGCCCATACATCATCTTGTCCTCGAAGAAGACGACCGGGTTGTCGTCGCGGATCGCGGTCACGAGCAGACCCTTGGCGTCGGCCGGTGTGGAGGGAAGCGCGACCCTGAGCCCCGGGACGTGGGCGGGCCACACGTGCAGGCTCTGGCTGTGCTGCGCCGCGGACCGCCGCGTCGCGCCCATCGTCGTGCGGATGACCATGGGCACCCGCAGCTTCCCGCCCGACATGTAGTGCACCTTGGCCGCCTGGTTCACGATCTGGTCCATCGCCAGGGTGATGAAGTCGCCGAACATGATGTCGACCACCGGGCGCATCCCGGTCATCGCGGCCCCGACCCCGATCCCGGTGATGCCGGCCTCCGAGATCGGCGAGTCGAGCACCCGCTTGGCCCCGAACTCCTCGACGAGCCCGGTCAGGACCTTGAACACCGTGCCCGCCTCGGCCACGTCCTCGCCGATGATGAACACCCGCGGATCGCGGCGCATCTCCTGGGCCAGCGCTTCCTTGATCGCCTGGCCGAAGGTCAGGTCCCGCGTCGCCGCCCGTCCCCCCTCGGCCGGCTCCGCCCTAAGCATAGACATCTTCGGTCACCTCGCTCGGGTCGGGGTACGGCGCCTCGAGCGCGAACTGCAGGCCGGCCGTGATCTCCGCGCGGACGCTCTGCTCGACCCGCTCGAGCTCCGCGGCGTCCGCCATGCGCTGCCGGATCAGCCACAGGCCGAGCAGGCGGATCGGATCCCGCTCGCGCGACCACGCCGCCTCCTCGTGCTGCGAGCGGTAGTAGGTGCGGTTGATGTCGCCGACGTGGTGGCCGCGGAACCGGTAGGTATGGCAGAGGAGGAACCCCGGCCCGTCCCCCGCGCGGGCCCGCTGCACATGCCCCAGCGCCGCGGCGTAGACTGCCCGGACGTCCTGGCCGTCCACCTCGTCCGTGCGCACCCCCCACGCGGCGGGGCGGGCCTTGACGTCGCCGGCCGTCACTTCGTCGGACGGCGTGTACTCGCCGTACCGGTTGTGCTCGCAGACGTAGATCACCGGGAGCTTCCAGAGGGACGCCATGTTCAGGGCCTCGTAGAGCAGGCCCTGGTTCAGCGCGCCGTCGCCGAGGAAGCACACCGCCACCTGGTCGGTCCCCCGCATCCTGGCGGAGAGGGCGGCGCCCGCGGCGATGCCGGTGCTGCC
>DATHLI010000045.1:0-9818 GCA_035488355.1 bacterium
TGATGGCGCGCGAGGCCGCGAGCCGGATCGCCTCGCGGTAATCGCGGAAGGTATACATCAGGGTACCGCGCAGGACCAACTCCCAGTCCTGGATCAGGGCGGCTGGAATGCTGGTGGGGCGGCCGTAGACTCCCACGAGGATCACCATGCCGCCCTTCGTCGTCCCGCGGATGGCCGCGTCGAGCGCGGGCTCCGCGCCCGCGCACTCAAATACGATCTCGTGCTTGGACAACTGCTCGGATGCCATCATGCCGAGCGATCGGGCCAATCGACGGCGGGAATCCTCGAGGTCCACGATCTCGACATCGGACGCCCCATAGGCCCGCGCCACCTGCGCGACCAGGAGGCCGATCGTGCCTGCGCCCACCACGCCGACGCTGCGGCCGCTCGGCTCTGCGCGGGACACCGCGTGAATGGAGACGGCCAGCGGCTCGATCATCGCCCCGATTTCGGGAGGGATGCCCTCGGGCAGTTTGTGAAGATTGCGGACGGGGGCAATGAATCTCTCGGCCATCGCGCCGGGAGCCTGGAATCCCATGACCTTCAGGTCCTGGCACACGTTGTAGTTTCCCGACCGGCAGAAGTCACACACCCCGCAGATCAGCGAGGGCTCAAGCGTGACCTGGACTCCCATCCATTCTCGGGAGACCTCGGGGCCGGTCTCGATGACTGCGCCGGCAACCTCATGACCCGGGTACACCGGATACTGAACAAACGGGTGGTGGCCCTCAAAGGTGTGAAGATCTGAGCCGCAAATTCCGACGGCGAGCGTCTGCACCCGGACATGTCCGGGCCGGAGGTCGCGATCGTCTGTTTCGGCCGTCCACTCGACGCGATGGGGGTGGGGGATTCGTGCGCGCATGACGGTCACTTCCGCTACCAGGCCGTGTATCCCCCGTCGACCACCAGGACGGACCCCGTCACGTAACTCGCCGCATCCGACGCCAGGTAGACGGCGGCGGGCGCGATCTCCCGAGGCTCGGCCAGCCTCCCCATCGGAGTCATTCCCAGCCAGGCGTCCCGCCATTCGGGGATGGACATTCCGCGTTTGGTCAACTCCGTCGCGACATACCCGGGAGCAATGGCATTGACGCGCACCCCTGAGGCGGCCCATTCTGCCGCGAGCGACCGCGTGAGTTGAATCACGCCGGCCTTGGAGACGTTGTACGCGGCCTGCGGCTGCGGCTTGTTGACGATGAGACCGGACATCGAGGCGATGTTGACGATGCTGCCCGATCCACGCTCGACCATATGGCGGCCGAATTCCCGGCTGCACCAGAACACCCCGTTGAGATTCACGTCCAGGATGTCCAGCCACTCCTGATCGGGCGTGTCGAGGGCCGCCGTGTTCCGCGCAATGCCGGCGTTATTGACCACGACGTCGATGCCACCCTGCGTCTCGAGGACCTGGCGCGCCGCTTCGCGGACCTGGCGGGAGTCCCGGACGTCCAGCCGCACCCACGCCGCCTGATAGCCTGCGCCGGTCAGCTCTTTCGCCACGGCCGTACCGGTCTCCATGTTGATCTCGGCGATCACCGTTGTGGCCCCGGCCGCGGCCATCGCGCGAGCAATCTCCAGGCCGATGCCCTGGCCGGCTCCCGTAACGACCGCGACGCGGCCGTCCAGGCGGAAGTTGTCGCGTGCCACCGTTCTCACCTCCTAGGCCCCCGGATCGATCAGCACTTTGATTGAGTCCTCGCGGGCGGCGCGTCGATCGCGCGTCAAAAACTCGGCCAGCCCTTCCAGCGGCAACCGGTGAGAGACCAGCGGCGCGGTTTTGACGCGCCCGGCCGCCAGCAGGGTCAGCGCTTCGGGGAAGGTCCCGGCCAGTGAGAACGATCCGATGATGCTGAGATCTTTGGCATACACGTCGTAGGGACTGACCGCGACCCGGGCTTCCTCCGGGCTGACCCCGAAGATCAAGATCTTCCCTCCGGGGGCGGCGTACGTGAGCATCCCCTCGACCACGGCGGGATTGCCCGTCGCCTCCGCCACGACCTCGAATCCGTACGGGGCGGCGTCGCGCAGCGTCCCGTTCAGCTCCCCCCCGGGTGTCAGTGTGAGGCCTGCGCCCAATTGCCTGGCGATCTCCAGGCGCCGCTCGACCGGGTCGACCACCATGACGCGGGCCACCCCCTTGGCGAGCAGCCCCTGCAGGAGCAGCAGGCCGATCGGCCCTGCGCCGAACAGGAGCGCCGTGGAGGCGAGCGGGGGATCCAGACGCTTCAGGCCCCAGACGATGCATCCCAGCGGTTCGGCGAACACCGCCTGATCGAGCGGTAGGTCTCCCACGGGATAGGTGTTGGCCGCCGGAGCGATCACGTACCGCGCAAATCCGCCCGGCTGGGTGACGCCGATGGCCCCAAACCGCAGACAGTGGTTGCGCAGTCCTCTCCGGCAGAAGTGGCACGCCCCGCAGGCGATCACCGGGTCGACCGCCACGGCCTGCCCCACTGCCAGATCGCGCACACCTTCTCCCAGGGATTCCACATGTCCGGCGATCTCATGCCCCGGCACCAGCGGCAGCGTCGCCTGCACGTGGTGGCCGGTGACGATGTGCACGTCGGTCCCGCACACGCCCGCCGAGGTGACCCGGATGAGCACGTCACCCGGTCCGGGCCGCAGGTCGGGGACCTCCCGGACGAGCACTGTGCCCGGGCGTGTGACAACGGCGGCTTTCATGATGGGTCGCTCCTCTCGCGCACGGTCACTTGATGGCGCCGAATGACAAGCCCCGGGCGAGTTGCCGCTGCGCGATCCAGCCCAGGACGAGGACGGGCAAGATCGCCAGCGTGGCCCCCGCCGACATCTTCGCCCAGAACAGGCCCTCGGCGGTCTTGAACGACGCGATGAAGACCGGAAGCGTGATGGCGTTTGCCGAGGTCAGGTTCAGGCTCCAGAACGACTCGTTCCAGCTGAAGATAATTGCCAGCAGGGCCGCGGATGCGATTCCGGGGCGGGCGATCGGCAGGAGCACATCCATGATCTCCTGCATCGCGCCGGCCCCATCCATCCGGGCGGCTTCAAGAATCCCTTCGGGGATCTCTTTGAAGAACGTGTAGAGCATCCACACGATCAACGGCAGGTTCAACGCCACGTAGATCAACAAGAGGCCCAGGATGCTGTCCAACAGGTGAAGATCCCGGTACACGAGGTAGATGGGGACCAGGACGCCGACGGGAGGCATCATCTTGGTGGAGATCATCCAGATCAGCGCAAATTGCGTCCGCCGGGTGGGGTAGAAGGCCAAGATATACGCCGCGGGCATGGACAGGAGGATCCCCACCAGCGTAGATCCCAGGGCCGCGATCGACGAATTGGCAATGTACTGGAGGAGGTTGCCCCTCCCAAACGCTTCCTCGAAGCTCGCCAGCGTCGGCGTGAAGAGCAGCTCCGGAGGATTGGAAAACGCGTGGAGCTCGGTCTTGAACGCCGTGAGCGCCATCCACACGATGGGGAAGACCATGGTCGCCGCCGCCAGGTAGGCGGCCCCGGTGAGGGCCAGCCGCCCCGCTACTTTGCCGATGCCGGTTCTCCCTGGAAGATATTGCTCGCGATGGCGCGCAGCAGGAAGGACGCGACCACATTGGCCAGAATGACGGCGAAGACGGCGCCCGCCGAGGCTGAGCCGATGTCGAATTGCAGCAGGGCCTTCAGATAGATGAAGTACGGCAGGGTGGTCGTCGCCAGGCCGGGGCCGCCCGACGTCGTCGCGTAGATCTCCGCGAAGATCGTCAGGAAGAAGATGGTTTCCAGCATCAGCAGGGCCGAGATTGGACGGAGCAGATGCGGGAGCACGACGTAGCGGAACTCCCCCCAGACTCCCGCGCCGTCGATCCGGACCGCCTCCAGCTGATCGCCCGGCAGCGACTGGAGGGCGGTCAGGAGAATCAGCGTGGCGAAGGGTGTCCACTCCCAGGAGATGATGGCCACCACGGAGGGCATCGGGTATGTTGCCAGCCAGTCCGCCGGCGCTCCTCCCAGGCTTTGGGCCACCCAGGCGAGCAGGCCGAACACCGGGTGGAACAGCATATTCTTCCACATCAGCGCGGTGACCACCGGCATGACGAAGAACGGCGAAATCGCCAGCGTGCGGGTGACGTTCTTGGCCGTGAAGTCGCGGTTGAACAGCAGGGCCAGCATGAGCCCGAGGACAACGGTCACCGCCAGGACGAGCACGACCAGCGCCAGGGTATTGACCACGGCCGCCCAGAAGGCGGCATCTTGTAATAGCAGCCGGTAGTTCAAGAGTCCCACGAATCCGCGGCGCTCGAGGACCAGCAGATTGTAGCGCCGCACGGAGAAATAGAGGCTGAGCGCCAGGGGAACGATCATCCAGACGAACAGCACCAGGATCGCGGGTCCGAGAAACAGGAGCGCGTTGGGCCGGTGGATGCCCGGCCGAGCGAAGCCTTGGGCTGCGGACACGCGTGCCATCCCCCGGCGCGGGCAGGTGGGTCCGGGGTCCGGCCTCTGCGGCCGGACCCCGGGGAACGTCTACTTGATGTAGCCGGCCTGCCGCATCACGTTCTCGGCGTTGCTCTGCGCCTGTTGGAGGGCCTGGTCGATGGTCATTTTCCCGGCGAGCGCGCCGGCGATCGCCTGGCCGGTCTGCGTGCCAATCCCCTGGAACTCAGGGATGGCCGCGAACTGAACGCCCACGTACGGCACGGGTTTCGCCGTCGGATGTGTGGGGTCGGCCTCGTTGATCAAGGCTTCGACGAGTGTCGCGAAGGGGGCGGCCTTTACGTAAGCGGGATTCTGGTACGTCGAGTACCTGGTCCCCGGCGGCACCGACGTCCATCCCTCTTTCCCCCCGACCAGATTGATGTAGGCTTTCGACGTCGCCCAGTAGATGAAGGCCCGGGCCGCGTCGGCCTTCTTCGTCGACTTTGGAATCCCGAGCGCCCAGGCCCACAGCCAGTGCGAGCCGTTGGGCGTGACCGCCACCGGGGCGTACGCGAAGCCGACATCCTTGGCCACCTTCGACGTCTGGGGATTGGCCAGGTACCCGGCGGCCACGGTCGCGTCGACCCACATGGCGCAGTTGCCGTTGGCGAGCAGCGTCTCATTCTCCGTGAAGCCGTTGGACGTGACTCCGGGAGGTCCGTAATGACGCATGAGGTTCACGTAAAAGCCGACCGCCTGCTTCCACTCGGGGCTGGTGAGCTGCGGCTGCCATTGCTCATCAAACCAGCGGCCGCCGTACGTGTTGACGAGGGTCGTCAGGAACGCCATGTTTTCGCCCCAGCCCGCGAGGCCCCGCAGGCAGATGCCGTACGTCCGCTGTGACGGGTTGTGGATGGCCTTGGCGAAGGTCTCCACCTGAGTCCAGGTGGGGCGCTGCGGCATCGTCAGCCCCTTGGCGGCGAAGAGATCCTTGCGATAGTACATCATGGAGGATTCGGCGTAGAATGGGACGGCATACAGCGTCCCCTTGTACGACAGTCCCGCGCGCACCGGCTTGAGCAGGTCTTGCCCATCGTAGCTCGACGGAAGCGAATCGAACGGCAGCAGCCAGCCGTTCTTCGCCCATCCGGACAGGACCTCGTACATGCCGATGGTCATCACATCATAGGACCCCGCGTTGGTCGAGATATCCGTCGTCACCTTTTGCCTGAGCTCGTTCTCTGGGAGGACAACCCAGTTCACCTTGATGTTGGGGTTCTGCTGCTCGAACGCGGGCGTGAGCTTCTGCATGATGATCATGTCGGGATTGTTGACGGTGGCGATCGTGATCGTGGTCGCCTGCCCCGGGCTGGGCGATGGGGTCAGGAGCGTACTCACGAATACCAGCAACACGACTGGGACCAGGAACCTCCACTTCGGCATGCTTACCCCCCCTTTGATAATCTATGGCGCTATTCGAGCGATCAACATCCCCCCGACGGGGAAGCGCAGGAGTCCCGAATGATGAACCGGGGAGAGAGGACAATCCGTCGCGGGTCCCCGGTGTAGGCATTGGTCAGCCGTTCGAAGAGCAGCTCTGCGGCCTTGGCGCCCATTTCGTATGTAGGCTGCGCCACAACCGTGAGGCGGGGCCGGAACACCGACGCCCACTCGAAGTCGTCGAAACAGGCCACCGAAAGATCCGCCGGACACTCGATCCCTCGTTCGGCCACGGCCCACATCAATCCAATCACCATGAGATTGTTGCCTGCGAAAATGGCCGTGGGCGGCGGATTGAGGCTGAGCAGCGAGAGCCCCGCCGTGTACGCCCCCTTCGAACTGGAGGACCCCATCCGCTGGAGGGCCGGATCCACGGGGATTCCCGCCGCCTCCAAAGCCTGCCGGTACCCTTCCAACCGATCTCGACTGGTCGAGATCTGGGGGAGTCCGACGATAATGCCGATGCGCCGATGGCCGAGCTGAATGAGATACTGCACGAGCTGGCGGGCTCCGTCGACGTTATCCACCACAACGGAGTCGACGGCCGCGGTAGGCACGTGGCGGTCGACAAAGACTAATGGGACGTTCGTCGCCACGAATCTTTGATAATCCTCGAGCGCTCCCGCTGGGGCCATGATCAGCCCGTCCACGCGCCGCGAACGCAGGAGCTTCGTGTAGGCCCGTTCCTTCTCGAGGGACTCATCGGTGTTACAGAGGGTGACGGCATAGCCGCGAGCCTGTGCTGTATCTTCTACGCCTCGGACGAGCGCGGTGAAAAACGGGTTGGTGATGTCTGAAATGATGAGACCCACCGTCTGGCTGGTACGAATCCTGAGGCTGCGGGCGATGCCGTCCGGGTGGTAATCTAGGTCCGCCCTCGCTCGCTCCACCCGCGTTCGTAACTCGGGGCTGACAAACGCAGAGCCATTGATCGTGGCCGAGACAGTGGCCACCGACACCCCCGCCTTCCTGGCTACGTCTCGAATGGTGACCATTTGAGGGCCCTAATCGTTTTGCTAAACGATTCGTTGTCTTAACCTGAAATCCTCGTCGAGGGTCAACCGGCCGACCCGAATGGGCATGAGGACATCGACCGGTTTTGGGCAGAGCTTCCTGGTTACGGTTCCGGCCGGCTTCTTCAGGCGGAATCCGCGGGGGGCATTTGTCTTCGCCGGGATGATTCGAGGCATTCCACTTGCAGCGACCGTGACTCCGCACGATGGGAACAGCTCCGCCTTCCAGATCACCGGAACGAGTGCATCCAACCTGCCCGGGGTGGCGAATCCCATCGACGTCCGCCTCGCCATTCGGCGGCAACGGCGGAAGCGTTTCGTTGAACACCGAATTCACAGTCTCCCCGCGGCCCAGGCCGATGACCTCCCTGAGAGACGACGCCCCCCAGCCCCCTGGAGCTCACCCTCCATGGTCTACGGGCCGCTCCCAGTGGGCATGAAGACTTAGTACAGGCTGCCACGCCGGAGCAGGGACGTGTGGGAGGGAACGATGATGCGCAGGACGCTGGCGGTAGTGGCCATCCTTCCTTTTCTGGTGGTCTCCGTGCCGTCCTTGACCAGGATTGCCACAGCGCAAAACATTGGAACCGCCGTGGCTGCCGCAGCGCCCAGTGTTGGGGTCGTCCTCGCGGAACGCCCGAACGGGAAGGTGTCCGGCACCGCGTTCGTGGTCGCCGACCGGCTTGCGCTGACCGCGGATCACGTGGTCCGCGGGGCGCGACGAATCCAGATCAAATTCCCCAACCAGTCCGCCGTGGAGGCCAAGGTCGTCGGCGGCAACGAGAAGGCCGACGTCGCGACGCTGTCGATTCCCTCGCTTCCGATCCGCCCGCTGCCTCTCGGCGACAGCCGCAGGGTCTTTGAGAGCCAGCGCATCGTGGTGATTGGATTCCCTCGCGCCGACGCCCTCGGCAACCCAACGCCGACTGTCACGGCGGGTGTCGTCACCTCCGTTCAGCCCGTTCTGCTGCACATGGATACCCCCGTCAATCCAGGAAACGCCGGGGCCCCCGTGCTCAATCGCGGCGGTGAGGTGGTCGGCATCTTTCGGGTGGTCCCGGGAGGCGAACAGGAGAGCATCAATTTCGCGACGGAAATCGACGCGGCGAAGCTCATCGTGGGTCCGGTGGCCGCGGCGCTGCCGCCGGCGCCGGCCGGCGCCCCAGGATCGCCGGGCAGTCCCCCGGGCCCGGACGCGTATAAAATTTTCCCCGGCCATGGGATCGGGCCGATCAAGCTCGGCATGGATATCACCACCGCGATCAAACTCATCGGCAGCCCGAAGTCCACTCACCCGAATACGGCCGATTCCACCGTCGACTTTTATTGGTACGATCCGGCCCGCGCTGAGGGCGGGTATCTGCTGACCGCCCGTTCGGGATTCATCACCAGCGTTGGGATATGGCTGGACTCACGGTATGTGACGGCCGGCGCGCTGCACACACGCGGCGGGGGCGGCGGCGGGGACTCGGGCGTGTCACAGGGCAGGGTCGAAGCGGTGATGGGCCATCCGACGAGGACAGAGACCCGCAGGGGACCGGAGGGAGAAATCCTCGCCCATGGACTCGTCTACGAGAGTCACGGCGTGACGTTCTGGGTCGTCGATGACGCCCGGACGATTGGGAATCCCCCCACATCGTACCTCGAACTGACGCAGAATACGCTGCACCCCGCCACAATCAGCAACCTCACGCTGCTGCACCTGCACGATGAGGTGGTGGAAATCGTGGTCCAAAAGGCGCGCGGATCCGTGTAAGCTCCGCCGCGAGCGGGGGCGCCGGGCTAGCGCTTCACCCCCAGGATCACGATCTCGTCCCACGCAAAGCGCAGCGTGTCGCCATCGAGCCTGATCCGGAACGCCGAGCGCGCGTCCGCGGCTGCCCCGAGCAGGCTGGCGCGCAGAGCCGCCGCCTCCGCCGCCGCCACACCGCTCCGCCGGACCCAATCCGCGAACTCGAGCGGGACCTCGGTCATGACGCTGGCGTCAACGCGAAGGCCACTCTGGTCTAACAGCGCCACGAGTTCGCTCGGCGGGCGGTTGGCCACGTGCGACGGGTCGCGCCGGAGCTCCCACTCGTTCATCACGCGGGCCAGTGCGGGGTTCTCCGGGGCGCACGTGTCGTCCAGGACGACCCGCCCCCCGGTCTTCGCGACGCGGCCCATCTCCGCGAGTGCCCGGGGGAAATCCGGGAAATGGTGGGCCGCGTGGCGGCAGGCCACGATGTCGAAGGTGCGGTCCGGAAACGGCAGCGCTTCGGCGTCGCCCAGGCACAAGAGGAAGTTGGGCACCCCGCGGTCGGCGGCGAGGCGCCGGGCTTCGCGGACCATGCCTGCCGTCAGGTCGACCCCGACAACCTGACGGCACTGCGGCGCAAGCGCCAGCCCCGTAAATCCGGTTCCAGTCGCGATGTCAAGCGCGCGCGCCTCCGGGAAGGGGGCGGACAGCCGCAGCAGTTCCGCGAGGCTCGCCGACTGGCGATGGACCGCGCTCGCCGTATACCATGACGCCTGGCGCCCGAACTGGGTCCGGATCGTTCGCTTCGTCTCGTCGCTCATCGTCGGTGCCTCTGCAGGAGTGCTGGGTGGGCGCGCGAACCTTGCCGGTGTGATCCCGCCGTGATCCTTGCGCGCTGGCACGCTTCGTTCGTTCTTCCGGTCCTCGCGCTGGCGGGGGACACCCTCTGCTTCGCCCTGGCGTTGTTCGGCGATCTGACGCGCCGCTACCGCATGCCGTACGTCTTCTGGTGGATTCTGTGGCTGGCCCAGATCCCCCTTGGCATTCAAGCGGCGGTGGGGGTGGGTCTCCTCGCGCGCGGCGCGCATCCCCGGACCGGCTATCACATCATGTACGGGGGACTGATCGTGGTCACGCTCGCGGCGCTGTACGGCCTTAGGCCCGGGGGCGCGCTCCGTCGG
>DATHLI010000046.1:0-7223 GCA_035488355.1 bacterium
GCGGAAGCTCGATCCGGTCCGGGCCGGGTTCGGCCCCCTCGACAAGAACACCTACGAACTGGAGCCGGAAGAGGCGGCGAAGATCAAGAGCGTGCCCGGATCCCTGGGCGCGGCGTTGGACGCGCTCGAGGCGGACCACGAATTTCTCCTGGAAGGCGACGTCTTTACCCGTGACCTGCTGGACACCTGGATCTCCTACAAGCGCACGCGGGAACTCCAGGAAGTGAACATCCGGCCCGTCCCCTATGAGTTCTTCCTGTACTACGACGTCTAGCCTTCTCCGGCGGGCTTCACCGTCTGGGGGATTGGACGTCTAGGGATTCGACCGCGGATTGCCGAGGGGCATCGGGGGCTCTGCCGTGAGGCGGGGCCCCTCGACGTTGGAGGCCGGTGTGACGACCGGTGTTATAATAAGTGGTAGCTGTGCGGCGCCGGGGGCCGCGGGAAGAAGCTCCCCGCCGCCAGGGAGCGCCAGATGACGTCGCGGTTCCGGGTCTCCATGGCCCAGATCAACACCACCGTCGGTGACTTCGAAGGGAACACTCGGAAAATCATCGAGCGGCTCGAAGAAGCCCAAGCGCTTGGGGCGGACGTCGTGACGTTCCCCGAACTGGCGATCACGGGCTATCCTCCTGAAGACCTGCTGATCAAGGTCGATTTCGTCCAGGAGAACCTGACGTGCCTGGACGAGATCGCCCGCCATGCCACCCGCACGACCGCCGTCGTCGGCTTCGTCGACTCGGGAGACCATCTCTACAACGCCGCCGCCGTGCTGCACGACGGGCGCGTCGCCGGCGTGTACCATAAGATGCGGCTGCCGAACTACGGCGTCTTTGACGAGAAGCGGTACTTCCAGCCGGGGTCGGAGAGCCCCGTCTTCGTGATCCACGGGGTCCCGGTCGCCGTGAACATCTGCGAAGACGTCTGGGCCCCGGGCGGGCCCCTGCTCGCCCAATCGCTGGCAGGCGCGTTGATCAGCCTCACCCTCAACTCCTCCCCCTACTCGGCGCAGAAGTGGCGGATCCGGGAGGAGATGCTCAAAACCCGGGCGCGCGATTATGCGGTGGCGCTGGCCTACAACAACCTCGTCGGCGGACAGGACGAGCTGGTCTTCGACGGGCTGAGCGTGATGATCGACGCCGCGGGACGGGTGGCGGCGCGCGGGCCCGCGTTCGAGGAAGCCCTCGTCACCGCCGATCTAGACATCGATGCGATCCGGGGCATCCGCCGGTACAATCTGATCCGGACATCCGATGCGCTGCAGAGCGAGGGGGTGTTGGCCCCGGTCTTCACGCTCTCCCGCGACGCTCCGGCCGGGACCTGGACGCCGCTCCCCGGCGGTGCGATCGCGGATCCCCCGGGCGAGGCCGAAGAGGTCTACCGGGCGCTGGTGACCGGAACGCGCGATTACGTGCGGAAAAACGGGATGCGCACGGTGGTGCTCGGGCTCAGCGGCGGGGTCGACTCCTCCCTCGTGGCCTGCATCGCCGTGGACGCGTTGGGACCGGAGTCGGTCAAGGGGGTGATGATGCCGTCCCGGTTCACCTCAGAGGCCAGCCGGCGGTACGCCCGCGACCTCGCGCGGGCGCTCGGCATCGAACTCCTCGACCTCCCGATCGATCCCGCGGCGGCCGCCTACGAGCAGGTCCTCGCCGCGCCCTTCGCCGGGCGGGCCCGCGACGTCACCGAGGAAAACCTCCAGGCGCGCATCCGCGGAAATTTATTGATGGCGCTGTCCAACAAGATGGGCTGGCTCGTCCTCACGACGGGGAACAAGAGCGAGATGAGCGTGGGGTACGCCACCCTCTACGGGGACATGGCCGGGGGATTCGCCGTGATCAAGGACGTGCCCAAGACGCTGGTGTACAGCCTGGCCCGGTGGCGCAACGACCGCAATGCCGATCGAAGCGTAGAGTGGAGCAAAGGTAATCTCCTGGCCCGCGCCGCAGGCACGGACCGGCCGCCGATCCCCAAAGGCGTCCTCGAGCGCGCCCCGACGGCGGAGCTTCGGGAGAACCAAACGGATCAGGACACCCTCCCGCCGTACGAGATCCTCGACCCCATCCTCCAGCTCTACGTCGAGGACGACCGGTCTCCGGATGAGATTGCCGCGCAGGGGTTCGATCCGCAGGTGGTGGCGCGTGTGATCGCGATGGTCGACCGCAGCGAGTACAAGCGCCGTCAGGCCCCGCCCGGGATCAAGATCACCCCCAAGGCGTTCGGCAAGGACCGCCGGCTTCCGATCACCAACTGGTACCGCGGCCGCCGTGTCATGGAGGCCCCCTCCCGTCCACCCGTCTCGTAGTCGCGCAAAGGATCTCTGATGGCGTTGTCTGGGATGCTCCCGCTGCTGACCGGCCGGCGGGAGTTTCTCTTCATTTCTGAACAGATCGAGGCGGGCGCGCGGCCATGGGTCATCGGCCCCGGCGGAGCGGCGAAGGCCTTTGTCCTCGCCGGGCTGATCACCCGCCTGAGCAGCCAAACGCCCTCGGGCCGGGCCCCGGTCTGGTTCATTGTGACGCCGGGACGTGACCAGGCCGAGAAGCTGGCCGATGACCTGGCGGCGTTTCTCCCTCCCGGCGCCGGGGAGCTGCATCTGCTCACGCCGTGGGAGTCGTTCAACCCCGAGGACCGCCCCACCGTCGAAGGGGAAGGCGCGCGGCAGCGGGTCCTGGACTCGCTTCGCCGGGGCGGGCCCCAGGTGATCGTCACGTCCGCCGCGGGCGCCGTGTCTCCGGTGGCGAACCCGCGCTGGGTGGATACGGTGCGCGTGGCGGCGAAGGCCGGATCCCGCGTCGATCTCGAAGAGGTGGTGCGCCGGCTCGCCGGCGCCGGATACGAGCGCACCGAGCTCGTGCAGCGGCCTGGGGAGATGGCGGTGCGCGGTGGCTTGATCGACGTCTACCCGTCCACCGATGATCATCCGGTGAGGATCGAGTGGGTGGGCGACGAGATCGAGTCGGTGCGCGCGTTCGATCCGGAGACCCAGCGGACCGTGCGGGAGCGGTCCGAGATCGCGATCCTTCCGGCCCGGGCGGGCGGGGAGGCCGGGGTGCTCTTGCCGGACCTCGTTCCGGATGCGGTCTGGGTGCTCGACGAGCCGGACGAGCTCGAACGTCAAGCCCGCAGCTTGTACGAGCAGGCTGCCGCCGCCCATCGGCGCGCGGAGGAGGCGGAACGGATCTCGCCCGCCCCGCCGATCCCTTTCGTGCCATGGGACGCGATCGCCGCCCGCCTGAGCGCCCGCCGGACCTTGGCGATGTCCACCCTCCACCGGCCGCCGCGCGGGGAGGCGGTCGAGATCCTCTTCGGGGCCGTGGAGTCGTTTGCCGGACAGATGGAGGGATTGACCCGGCAGCTCCGGGAGTGGGTGGCGGCCGGCCGGCGGATCGTTGTGGCCTCCAGGCAGGCGCACCGGATGGTGGAGCTGTTTGCCGACCACCACCTTACCGCCGGGCTGATCGAGCGGCTGGACGCTCTCCCGGCGCCCGGCGGCGTGCTGACGGTTCCGCAGGCGCTCACCGCCGGCTTCACCCTGGACGACCTGGTGGTCGTCACCGATGCGGAGATCCTGGGGTGGCGGCGCCGGCGGCGCCACGTCCGCTGGACCCGCGACGGCGCCCGGCTCACCACCTGGACCGAACTGTCGCCCGGCGACCTCGTCGTGCACATCAACCACGGCATCGGCGTCTATCGGGGGCTCGAACGCCTCGCCATGGGGGGCGGAGAGCGCGACTACCTGCGCCTCGAGTACGCGCAGGGGGACGCGCTGTACGTCCCGACCGACCAGATCAATCTCGTCCAGCGGTATGTCGGCGTGGAGGGACAGGCGCCGCAGATTCACCGGCTGGGCGGGACGGAGTGGGAGCGGGAGAAGCGCCGCGTCCGCGAGCGGACGCGGGAAATGGCCCGGGAACTCCTGGAGCTCTACGCGGCGCGCGAGCGGGGGTCCGGCCACGCCTTCGCCCCCGACACGCCGTGGCAGCGGGAGATGGAAGAAGCGTTCGCCTACGAAGAGACCCCCGACCAATGGGAGGCGATCCAGGAGGTCAAGCGGGACATGGAGGCCCCACGCCCGATGGACCGGTTGGTGGCCGGCGACGTCGGGTATGGGAAGACCGAGGTGGCCGTCCGCGCCGCGTTCAAGGCGGTGATGGACGGCAAGCAGGTGGCGGTGCTGGTGCCGACGACGATCCTGGCGCAGCAGCACTTCACGGTCTTCCGCGAGCGGATGGCGGCGTTCCCGGTGCGGGTGGAGATGCTGAGCCGGTTTCGCACCTCCAAAGAACAACAGGAGATCCTCGACGCGGTCCGGGCCGGATCCGTGGACGTGCTCGTGGGCACGCACCGGATCCTCAGCCGGTCGGTGAAGTTCAAGGATCTCGGGCTCGTGATCATCGACGAGGAGCAGCGGTTCGGCGTGACCCACAAAGAGCGTCTCAAGCAGCTCCGGACGCAGGTGGACGTCCTCACCCTGACCGCCACGCCGATCCCGCGCACGCTGCACATGTCCCTGGCAGGGCTGCGCGACCTGTCCGTCATGGAGACGCCGCCGGACGCCCGCCAGCCGATCCGGACGTTCATTCGAGAGGAAGACCCGGCGCTGGTCCGGGAGGCCATCCAGCACGAACTCAACCGCGGGGGGCAGGTCTACATCATCCACAACCGCATCGAGACGATCGAGCGGGCCGCCATCCGCATCCGCCGGCTGGTGCCTCAGGCCCGGGTCGGCGTGGCGCACGGGCAGATGGCCGAAGAACGCCTGGAGCAGGTGATGATCGATTTCCTGGGCGGGCGGTACGATGTCCTGGTCTGCACGACCATCGTGGAGATCGGCCTCGACATCCCGCGGGTCAACACCATCCTGATCGAGGACGCCCATCTGCTCGGCCTCGCGCAGCTCTATCAGCTCCGCGGGCGCGTCGGACGGGCGGACCAGCAGGCCTACGCGTACCTGCTCTATCCCAGGCGCGCGCGGCTCACCCCGGAGGCGGAGCAGCGGCTGGTGGCGATGCGCGAATTCGTCGAGCTCGGGTCCGGGCTGCGCCTGGCGATGCGGGATCTGGAGATCCGCGGCGCGGGAAACCTGCTCGGCCCCGAGCAGCACGGCCACCTCGCCGCCGTGGGGTTCGACCTCTACATGCGGCTCCTGGATGAAGCGCTCAGGGAGACGCGCGGCGAGATCGTCTCCGAGCCGCCCGAGGTGGCGATCGACCTCGACATCGGCGCCTACCTGCCCGACGCGTACATTCCATCGCCGGCGCAGCGAATGGCCGCCTACAGGCAGCTCGCCGCCGCGCAAACGGTCGAGGACTCCCGGGCCGCGGTCGACAGTATCCGGGACCGCTATGGCCCGCTCCCGGAGCCGGTGCAGCTCTTGGCCGAGGTCGTTCGGCTGCGCGCGCTGGCCCGCCGGGCGGGAGTGGCATCGATCTCGCAGGAGCGCACCGGGATCCTGTTCCGGCTCGCCGATCCGTCGACGACGGGCGACCGCATGCGTGTCCTGTCCGCGGCCTGGCGCGGCGGAATCGATCTCACCCCGGACGGAATCCTGCTGCGCGCCGGAGGCGGCGGTCTCTCCGAGACGATCCACCGGGTCGGGGCCCTGCTGGACGCCCTCGCGGCGCAGGCCAGCGCGGACGCCCGGGGCGGGGTGCCGCTCGGGCAGCCCGGCCGGTAGCACTCCGCGCCGCCGGACAGACGGCGGACCGGCGGGTCGCAGCATCTCACCAACGCTGGGAGGAATCGATGCCTGACAAGCCGAGGCGCGACGAACCGAGGCACGGCGGACGGCCGGCCTTTGATGATCTGGTCGCGATCATGGCCCGCCTGCGCGGGCCGGGCGGATGCCCCTGGGACCGCGAGCAGACCCACGCATCGCTCCGCCCGTACCTCCTGGAGGAGACCTACGAAACCCTCGAAGCCATCGACGCGGGATCGCCCGACTCGCTGAGGCTGGAGCTCGGCGACCTGCTTCTTCAAGTGGTCTTTCACGCTCAAATGGCCGGTGAAGCGGGAACGTTTACGATCGACGATGTTATCGCCGGCCTGGTCGAAAAGCTCGTCCGGCGACATCCCCACGTCTTTGGGAACCAGCAGGTCTCCGGATCCGGCGACGTCCTGGCCAACTGGGAGACGATCAAGGAACGGGAGCGCGCCGAGGGCCTTCACGGCTCCGAAGAGCGGGCCAAGAGTACGGCCGGCGGCAGCGCGCTCGATGGCCTGCCGCGCGCCCTGCCCGCGCTTGCGCTGGCGCAGCGCTTACAGATGAGGGCGGCGGGGGCCGGATTCACCTGGCCGGACCTGGGAGCCGCCGCGGCCAAGGTCCGGGAGGAACTGGCCGAGCTCGAGGCGGCGGCCGCGGACGGCAACGGCGAGCATGCGGCGGAGGAACTGGGCGATCTGCTCTTCACCATCGCCAACCTGCCGCGGTATCTGGGCCTGGACGGGGAGCAGGCGCTCCGCGATGCGTGCGCAAAGTTCCGTGAGCGCTTCGCCCGCCTGGAGGAGCGGGCGCGGGCCGAGGGACGTCCGCTGCGCGAATACTCCACCGATGAACTGCTCGCGCTCTGGCGTGCGGCTCGATAAGTTCCTCCAGCTCAGCCGGCTCGTTCGGCGCCGCACCCTGGCAAACCGGCTGTGCCAGGCCGGGCGCGTGACGCTGAACGGGCGCCCCGCCGATCCGGCCGCAGCCGTGCATCCGGGCGACATCGTCGCCGTATCGCTCGTCACGCGGCGCCTGCGGGCCCGGGTGCGTTCGATCCCGACCGGGCGCGCCGGGCAGGAGGACTGCGTGGACGTGCTCGAGGACCGCCCGCCGGAGTAACTGAGGATCGCGTGAGGGGAGGAAGCGGAGCGATGTCGGCGATCAAAGCCATCACGGCCCGGGAGATACTCGACTCGCGCGGGAACCCGACCGTGGAGGTCGAGGTCGCCTTCGAATCGGGCGCCCGGGGCCGAGCCGCGGTGCCGTCCGGGGCCAGCACCGGGGCGCACGAGGCCGTGGAACTGCGGGACGGCGACCGGGCGCGCTACCGGGGCCTCGGCGTCCGAACGGCCGTCCAGCACGTCCGCGCCACGATCGCTCCCGCCCTGGCCGGCCGCGACGGACTCGACCAGGAAGGGATCGATCGCCGCATGATCGCCCTGGATGGGACGGCGAACAAGGGGCGCCTCGGCGCCAACGCGATCCTCGGGGTCTCGCTGGCCGCCGCGCAGGCCGC
>DATHLI010000047.1:0-8169 GCA_035488355.1 bacterium
GCCGCGCACGTAGAGAAGGGGAACCTGGAACCGGTCGACGAGCGCTTCGAGGTAGTCCGCCGGCAGGTCGCCGCAGGACAGGAGGAGCCGCACCCCTCGGAGGCGCTCGGGCAGGGAGTCCCCGAGGAGCCGCTCGTCCACTTCGTCCCCCACCGCCAGCACCGTCATCAGCAACCTCTGCGTGCGGTTATCTCTACCTCGGTTTGGAGTCCCCGCAGGGGGCCTCAGACTCTCCCGGCCGGCGACACCTGACGCCAGATCTGCAGCAGGAGGAGAATCATCGCCAGAAGATCCGCCAGGTCCAGCGTCGGGCTCCTCAAAAGGCGCGCGACCGTGAGGCCGGCGACGATGACCACAGCGGAGAACAGCACCTTTGAGACCGTCCCGGCCAGCCGCTCCATCTCCCGGCCGGCCGGCCCGGATGCCTCCCCCGGCCCGCCCGGGCGCCATGCGCCCCCGGGCCGCCCCCACGGCGCGCGCACCCTTCGCGCGTTGTCGTAGGCGCGCCGCAGTTCGGCGTCACCGAGCACCGCATAGGCTTCGTTGATCAGCTTCGCCCGCTCCTCGTCCCCGCCGAGATCGGGATGCCCGCCCATCTCGCCCATGAGCGTGCGGTACGCTTTCTTGACCATCTCCGGGGACGCCCGCGGGTGCACCTGGAGAATCTCGTAGTAGTCGACTTCGGGACGGAACCGCATGGCCGTCCTTATTGTAGCATCGGGCCGTTCGCGTCCGCTTAGGGGAGCAGCAGCAGGTACGGGTGCTCCAGGATGAACTTCGTCCGCTGCAGGAACTGCGCGGCCGGAGCGCCGTCGACGACCCGGTGGTCAAATGTCAGCGACAACACCATCCCCGATCGAATCTCCACCCGGTCGCCCACGGCGGCGGGGCGCCGGTGCAGGCGGCCGACGCCCAGAATCCCCGCCTCCGGCGGGTTGAGCACCGGCGTGAAGGCATCGACGTCGTACATCCCGAGGTTGGTGACGGTGAAGGTGCCGCCCTGCATCTCTTCCGGCCGCAGCCGCATCGCGCGCGCCCGCTCCGACAGATCCCGGATCGCCGCGGAGATCTGCGCGAGCGTCGCCCGATCGGCGTTGCGCACCACCGGCACGACCAGCCCCTCGTCGAGAGCCACGGCGACGCCGATGTGGATCTCGGGGAGCCGGCGCACCCCCTCGCCTTCCCACCGCGCGTTGACGGCGGGGTGCTCGCGGAGGGCCACAGCGACCGCCCGCACGATGAGGTCGGTGTACGTGACCGCCACCCCTTCACGGCGTTCCAGTTCCGGGCCGACCTCGCTCCGGAGCCGCTCGATCTCGTCCATGTCGGCTTCGGTGGTGAGCGTCAATTGCGCCGTGGTCTGCAGGCTCTCCAGCATCCGCCGGGCGATGATCGCGCGCATTTTCGCCGCGGCCGCGCTGGGCGCCACCGCGGGACCGGGGCCGGGCGCGGCCTGGGGAACCTGACGAACCGGAGGGGACGGGACGGTGGTGGGCGCGGGCGCCGCCGCCTGCGGACCTGGCGATCCTGCCGCTTGGGCGCCTTGCGCCGCCGGCCGCTGCGCGCCTCCCGCGGGTGCCGCGGCCCGCGCGGCGATCGCCTGCTGGACATCGCGCTCGATGACCCGCCCGCCGGGACCGGTGCCCGCGAGCGAGCGCACGTCAACGCCCTGGGCGTCTGCCAGCGCCCGGGCGCGGGGCGAAATCTTCACGCGGCCGGCGGGCTCGGGCGCCGGAGCCGCGGCGGGCGCGTTCCGCCCAGGCCCATTCCCGCCGGCCTGACTCGGGCTCCACGGTTCGCGTCGATCGGCTTTCGCTCCGGCCAGCTGCGCGCGGTCCCCGCTCCCAGGCGCCCCGAGCGCCGAATGCGGCGCCGCCCCGGCCTCGCCGGGCTCGCCGATCACCGCGATCGGGGTGGCGACGGGCACCGTCCCGCCCTCCGCGACAAGGATCCTCAGCAGCACGCCGGAGGCGGGCGCCTCGACCTCCAGGGTGGCCTTATCGGTCATCACCTCGAAGAGCGGCTCACCCTTGGCCACCCGGCTCCCCTCGGCTTTGAGCCATCGGACGACCGTCCCGTCCTCCTGGGTCAGTCCCAGCCGCGGGAGCACCACCTCCGTCGGCATCAGGCCACCACCTGGCGCACCGCGGCAACGATATCCTCCACCTGGGGGAGCGCGGCGGCTTCGAGCCGGGCGTTGTAGGGAATCGGCACATTCTCGCCGCACACGCGCACGGGCGGGGCATCCAGCGCATCGAACGCGGCCGTCATGACCTGCGCGATGATCTCGGCGCCGATCCCGCAGCGCTCGTACGCCTCGTGACCCACCACGAGCCGGCCGGTCTTGCGGACCGACGCGACCACCGCGTCGAGGTCGAAGGGGACGAGCGTCCTGGGATCGATAACCTCGAGGTCGATCCCCTCGGCGGCCAGGGTCTCCGCGGCCGCGAGCGCTTTGTGGACCATGGTGTGGACACCGACAAACGTGGCATCCCGCCCCGCGCGCTTGCAGTCCGCGACACCCATCGGGATCGCGACGTCGCCCGCCGGGACGGGACCCTTGGTGTTGTAGAGGATCTTGTGCTCGAGAAACACGACGGGGTTCTCGTCCCGGATCGCGCTGACCAGGAGGCCCTTGGCGTCCGCGGGCGTGCTTGGGACCGCCACCTTCAACCCCGGGATGTGGCAGAACCAGGCCTCCAGCGACTGCGAGTGCTGGGCCGCGTTCCCGCGCCCGGCGCCCTCCTGGGCGCGAAAGACAACCGGAACGCTGGCCTTGCCGCCGAACATGTACCGGATCTTCGCCGCCTGGTTGACGATCGGCTCCATCGCGAGCCCCATGAAGTCCACGTACATGAACTCGGCGACCGGACGCGCCCCCGCCACCGCGGCCCCGACCGCGAGGGCGGCGATCGCCTCCTCGGAGATCGGCGTATCCCGCACCCGCTGCGGCCCGAACTCCTCCACCAGCCCTCGCGTCACGCCGAACACGCCGCCGCCGCCCCAGACCGCCACGTCCTCGCCCATCACGAACACCCGGGGATCCCGGCGCATCTCCTCCCGGAGCGCCTCGTTGAGCGCCTCGGCGTAGGTGAGCACCCGCGTCGCGGCGGGCGCGGGGGTGGTCTCAATCACCGGCCGGCTCATGCGTACACATCCTCCATCAGCGCCTCCACCTCGGGCTCGGGGCTGGCCTTCGCAAAGGCAACGGCCGCTTCGATCTCCTGGATCACCGCGGCCGCCAGCCGGTCGGCCTCATCGGAGGTCAGGACCCGGTGCGCGATGAGGTCCCGTTGGAACCGATCGATGGGGTCCTTGGTCTTCCACGCGTCGACCTCGGCCTTGTCGCGGTAGTTGAGCGGATCGCCCACATGATGACCAAAGTAGCGGTAGGTCACGCAGACCACCAGCGAGGGTCCCTCGCCGGCCCGGGCGCGCGCAACGGCGTCGGCCACCGTCCGGTAGACGGCCATCACGTCCATCCCGTCGCAGCTCACCCCCGGGAAGCCGTAGGCCTTCGCGCGGACCTCCGGATCGGGCACCGACGTAAACCTGTCGGCGCGCGCAGACATGGCGTACTGGTTGTTCTCGCAGATGTACACGACCGGGAGCTTCCAGATCGCGGCGAGGTTGGCCGACTCGTGGAGGACCCCCTGGTTCAACGCGCCGTCGCCGAAGAAACAGAGGGTCACGTCGTCGCGCCCCGCCAGTTGGGCGGCCAGCGCGGCGCCGGTCGCCAGCCCGATGCCCCCGCCGACGATCCCGTTGGCGCCCAGGATCCCGGCTTCCACGTCGGCGATGTGCATGGACCCGCCCTTCCCTTTGCAGTAGCCGGTGGCCTTGCCCAGCAACTCGGCCATCATCAGCCGGGGATCGCCGCCCTTGGCGAGACAGTGCCCGTGCCCCCGGTGGGTGCTGGTGATCCGATCGGCGGGGCGGAGCGCGGCGCAGGCGCCGACCGCGACCGCCTCCATGCCGATGTACGGGTGCGTGGAGCCGCGCATCGCGCCCTCGCGGTAGAGGTCGAGGGCCCGCAGGTCAAACTGCCTGATCATGTGCATGGTCCGGAGCATGCTCTGGAGCTGATCGGGGCTCAGCGCCACAGCGAGCTTGCGCGTCATCTTGTCCCTCCCTCGGCCCGGACCGGGATCCCTAGCCACCGGCCGGCCCCCCCTCTTCCCCCTCTTGCTCGAGCCCGACGGAGAATGACCGCTCGAGCAGCGATTGCGGGAAGGCGCGAAACGCCAGGTGCGTGTTGGTGCGGACGATGCCCGGGATCTCCGCCATCCTGCCGGTCACGATCTCGGCGAGGCCGTCGTACTCCTTGAGGCGCAGCACGGCGATGATATCCCAGTCCCCGGTGATCGAGTAGACCTCCTCGACCCCGGGAATCTCCGCCATCCGGCGCGCCACGTCCTGCATGCGGCGGCGCTCGGCCTGGATCATCACGAACGCCGTGAACATCCTCCACCTCCGCGCCGCGCTTCCGGCGGGACCACCTGCTCAGTCGTTCGCGGCCTCCCCCGTAAACTCATGCTCGCCCGCGCGCCGCCTCAGGCGCCCGCCAGCCGGTAGGCGAGCGCGAGGTAGGCCGCCGTCTGCACCACGAGATCCACGACGGCGACCGACTCGTTGGGCCCGTGGATGTTGTGCCGCGCCGGATCGCTCTCCGGACTGCCGGGGGCAAAGCCATACGCCGGCACGCCGAGCTCGCGGACGAACCGGGAGTCGGTGAAGCCGCCGCTGATCGTGGGCACCACCGCCGCCGGATGGCCGAGCACCCGGCCCAGCACGTCCGAGAGCGCGGCGATCCACTCGGGATCTGCCGGCGATGCGTTCGCCACCGCGGTGCAGTCGATCCGGACATCGGCGTCGGGGAGGAGGGCGCGAACGCGTTCCTCGACGACGGCGGGCCCCTGGTGCGGGAGGGCCCGGACGTCACAGATGAGCCGGCAGACATCCGGCACGCTGTTCGACTTGACGCCGCCGGAGATGAGCGTCGGGGTGATCAGCATTCGCGAGACCTGACGGCAGTGATCGGCCAGACGGGGGTAGGCCGGCGTGAGGCGCTCGATCACATCGTCCACATTTGCCGGCGTCATCGGACCGGCGACGCGGCGCAGGTGCGGGAAGATCGGGCCGCTCACATCGCGCTCGGGCTCGTAGGCGCCGACGCGCTCCAGCGCGCGGGCCGCCCGCAGCAGCGCGTTGTCCCCCTGCCACGGCCGGGCGGCGTGCGCCCCGCGTCCATGGAAGGTCGCGTGCACTTCGTACCGCCCCTTCTCCCCCACGCCGAGGAGGCACCAGTCGGACCCGTCGACCGGCACGAACGTTCCACCGCCCTCGTTCACGCAGTACTGCGCCCGCAGCCGATCGGGGTGCGTCAGGGCGACCCACCCCATCCCATACGCTCCGCCGGCCTCTTCGTCGGCCACACAGACAAACCCCACCGCGCGGGCGACCGGCACCTTGAGGCGGCGGAGCAGGATCAGCGCCATCGCCTGGGCGGCGACGGTGCCCTTCATGTCGGCGGCGCCGCGGCCGTGCAGCCTGCCGCCCTCGACGACGCCGGCAAACGGCGGGTGAGCCCATTGAGCCTCGTCGCCGGCCGGGACAACGTCCGTGTGCGAGGCCAGCACCAGCCCCATCCTTCCGCCCGTCCCGCCCAGGGCCGCAAACAGGTTGCCCCGCTCCGGCACCCGGGCCTTGATCTCCGCGGTGATCCCTGCGGCGGCAAGTGTCGTCTTCAGGTACTCCGCGGCGGCGGTTTCGTTTCCGGTCGGCATCACGCCGGTGTTGGTGGTGTCGATCCGGACCAGGCCGCGCGCCAGCGCCACGAGCTCATCCTGGTGCTGCTCGGCGATCCGGCGGAAGTCGGGAGCGGGCATGGGCGGCGGCCTTTTACCGGGAATCGAATTGGAAGTTACTGTAGACGATTTCCATCGACGCGTCGAAGCGGGGGGCGTGCAGGATCTGGTACGTCGGCATCCACATCCGCCCCATCTGCGTGTAGCTCTGCGCGGTATCGATGCGCCCCCAGGAGTACATGACCGTGCCATCCACCAGCAGCCCCCGGTCGAAGTCGATCCATCCGATCATCGCGCTGGGATCGTTTCCGGAGTCTCTGGCCTTGCCCTGGAGCAGATAATAGCGGCCGTTCCCCACGAGCTTCTCGCCCAGCACCTCGAACGTGAACCGCGCGAGAAAGCGCTCCAACGGCTCGCTGCCTTCGAACTGCCGGCCGATCACGAACCGGTCAACCGCCCAGCACAACAGGCCGAAGGTATGCCCGCCGATGCGCACCGTGGGATGGCCGCCGGTGACCTTCACCGTTCCTCGAAAGACGCAGTCAGGAGGCGCGGTCGGCGATTTCACGATCCGCAGCCTGAGCTCGGCATCCGCGGACACCACCTCGGGCAGCGCGGCGATCGTCGTCAGCATGCGCTGCAGGATCTCCTGCGCCGGAGGCACCGGCACGGCCGCCGCCGTCCGGCCCGGCAAGGTCAGGACGATGATCGCCGCCCCGAGCGTACCCGCCAAACGCACGCCAAACATACGGCCCCCCCCTTGCCCACGGACCCTTCTGTTCCATCGCCATTCCATCCTCCGTCTTCCCCGCGCCGGCCGGGCCCCGTCCCTTGACGGAACAGAGGATTGTGACGGGCCGGGACTGAACGGCACTGAACGGCATGGTCCCGCTGATCATCCTCGTCGCGCTGACGTTCGATTTTCTCAACGGCTTTCACGATGCCGCCAACTCCATCGCCACCGTCGTCAGCACGCGCGTGCTGAGCCCGCGCCATGCCGTCGTCTGGGCGGCGTTCTTCAATTTCATCGCGGCCTTCGGCCTGAGCCTCAGCGTGGCGGGCACGGTCGGCAAGGGCATCGTCGCCCCCGGGGCGATCACGAACCTGGTCATCCTCGCCGGCCTGGCGGGCGGCATCGTCTGGAACCTCGTGACCTGGTACTATGGGCTCCCGGTCTCGTCCTCGCACGCGCTCATCGGCGGGCTGATCGGGGCGGCGCTCGTGGCCGGCGGCGCCCGCGCCCTGGTGTGGGCGGGCATCAACAAGACCCTGCTGTTCATCGTGCTGTCCCCGCTGATCGGCCTCCTGCTCGGGTTCGCGCTCATGGTGGCCATGTATTGGATCTTCCGGCGGGCCACCCCGACCCGGGTCGACCGGATGTTCCGCCGGCTGCAGTTTGTGTCCTCGGCGCTGGTCAGCCTCGGCCACGGCACCAACGACGCCCAAAAGACCATGGGGGTCATCGCCGCCCTCCTGTTCGCCAACGGCTACCTGGGGTCGACCTTCTATGTGCCGGCCTGGGTCGTGCTCGCGGCCAATGCCACCATCGCCGCGGGGACCCTGGCCGGGGGATGGCGGATCGTCAAAACGATGGGGATGCGGATCACCAAACTGGAGCCCGTCGGAGGGTTTTGCGCGGAAACCGCGGCGGCGTTCTCGATCCTGGGGGCGACGTTCGGCGGGATCCCCGTCTCCACAACCCACACCATTGCCGGCGCGATTATGGGCGTCGGCGCGACACGGCGCCTCTCCGCCGTCCGATGGGGGGTGGCGGCGCGCATCGTGTGGGCCTGGGTGGTGACGATCCCCGCCGCGGGCGCCGTGGCGGCGATCACCTATGCGGGGCTGAAACTCGCGCTGCATTGAAGGAGGAGGATGCGGGATGGGACTGCGGCTGCTGCCGAGAGACGAGAGCTTCTTCGATCTCTTCAACCGGGAAGCGGAGAACATCCTACGGGGAGCGCGCATGCTCCGGGACCTCTTCGACGACTACCGCGACGTGGAGCCCCGCGCCGACGCGATTAAGGGCGTCGAGGACCAGGGCGACGAAATCACCCACATGATCATCGACCGGCTCAATCGGACCTTCGTCACCCCGTTTGATCGCGGGGACCTCCAGGATCTCGCCAAACAACTGGACAACGTCCTGGACTGGATCGAGGCCGCGTCCGCCCGGATGGCGATCTACCACATCGACCAGCCGACGAGCCGGGCCCGGGAGATGGCGCACATCATTCTCAGCATGACCGAAGCGATCGTGGAGGCCATCGGGAACCTCAAGAAGCTGGACCGGATCATGGGCCCCGTGAAGGAAATCAACCGCCTGGAGAACCTGGCGGACCACGTGCAGCGCAACGCCGTG
>DATHLI010000048.1:0-2781 GCA_035488355.1 bacterium
CCTGCGGAGGTCGGTGACCTGCTCGTCTCTCAGCAGGTGCCAGGCGAGCGTCAGCGCGCTGCCTCGTCCGGAGGTCAGGAGGGAGGCGATGGTGTCGAGCGCCTTCCGCGTCGCGTCGCGCGAGCGCGGGGTTCGGTTCGCGAGGTACGCGTCGGCGGGATGCCGCTCGGCCGGCGGACGCTCCGGCAGGAGAAGGTCGGCAGGATTCAGGGCCGCCATTCGATGTCCTCGACCATCGCTCTTTGTGTTCTGGTCCCGAGCCGCCCACAAGCGCGTATGCCCCGTCACCTCTGATCTGGTCCTCAATTGAAGGCGCCGCGCGCGCGTGTGCCCTATCGTCGAGATGGCTTCTGTGATGGGCACTCATTCATTCGAGAGGCGCGGCCGAAGTCCTAGCGCTCCGGGAAAATTTTTTTGATTTGGTCGGCGAGGCGGGGAAACAGCGCCGCCGCGGTCCCGCCGAGGATCCCGGCGACCGCCGCATCGGCCAGGCCGAGCGCGCGGACGGTCTGCACGGCCGCGCCGGTGTCGCCGATCACATGGGGATAATCGGTGCCCATGACGATGTGCTCGGGTCCGACGGCGCCCACGGCGCACTCGAGCGAGGGGATGGAGAACGACACGGTGTCGTAGAAGAGGCGCCTGAGGTAGTGGCTGGGGGGATGCGGGATGGCCTCGCGCGCCTCAGGGTACGCCCGGTAGCCGTTGTCGAGCCGCTGGATCAGGTACGGGAGGGTTCCGCCGAGGTGCCCCAGGACCATCCTGAGCCGGGGGAGGCGCTCGAAGACGCCGGCGAGCGCCATCCGCGCGACGCTCGTCGAGGTGTCGAACACGAAGCCCAGGAGTGGCACGAGCCCGCGTGCGAAGGTGGCGTCCGCGTTCGACGGCGGCATCGGGTGGACGAGGATCGGGACCTCCAGGGCCTGCGCGCGCTCGAAGAGCGGGTACAGTTCCGGGCCGTCGAGGTACCGGCCCCCCGCGTTGCTGCCCAGGATCACGCCGACCATCCCAAGCTCGAGGACCGCCCGGTCGAGCTCCCGGATCGCCGCCTCGGGCTCCTCGAGCGGCAGGCTCGCCATCGCCGCGAAGCGCTGCGGGAAGCGCCGGACGAGGTCCGCCAGGCCGTCGTTGGCCATCCTGGCCAGATCCCGCCGGCGCGCGGGCGGGCCGAAGTAGACGTTGGGGGTCGTGACCGAGACGATCTGGAGGTCGACGCCGAACCGCTCCATGTCGCGCAGGCGATCCTCGGGGGCCGTCATCTCCCGCGTCAGCGTGACGATGCGGGCGCCGTGCAGCGTGAGGAGGGTGCGTCCTTCGGCGTCCCGCCCGAAGGCATAGGGCTCCGGGCCCCGGCGAAGCGCCTCGAGGTATCCCGGGGGGAAGAAGTGGGTGTGCACGTCGATGATCATCAGCGTCCCGAGCAGCCTCCGCTAGGCCCGCGGCCGCCAGGGCACGACCACCCGCTCCAGCGCATCGATGGCCTCGCTGGACAGGTAGCCGAGGATCCCGATGACGACCAGCCCCGAGTAGAGCTTTTCCACGTCGAAGATCTGCCAGGCGTTCCAGATGAGGAAGCCCAGCCCGGCCCGGCTGGCGACGATCTCGGCGATGACGACGAGGATCAGGGCCAGCCCAAAGCCGAGCTTGATCCCGGCGAAAATGACCGGCAGGGCTCCGGGGAGGGCGATAGTGAGCAGGAAGTTGAGCCCCCGGGCTCCGTAGTTCCGTCCCACGTCCATGTAGATGCGGTCGATCGTCAAGACCCCGACCATCGCGTTGATGAGCACGGGAAAAAACACCCCGATGGCGATGAAGACCCACTTGGCGAGCTCGCCGATCCCGAAGATCAGCATGATCAGGGGCAGGATCGCGCTCTTCGGGATGGGATAGATGGCGGAGACGACCGGCATGCAGGTCAGCCGGACCAAGGGGATGAGGCCCATGAGGACCCCCAGGACGATGCCGGGCAGGGTCCCCAGGACGAACCCCACCCCGATCCGCTCGAGGCTGATCCCGAGATCCGCCCAGAGCTCGCCGCTCTGCGCCGTCCCCCAGGCCGCAGCGAGGATAGCGGTAGGGGCCGGAAAGAAGCGGACGTCGATGAGGCGCGCGCGCGCCAGCGCCTCCCAGACGGCCAGGATGAGGAGCGGCGACAGCAGGGGGAGCCCCCTAGGCGGACGGCGCGGCATCGCGCTCCCTGCCGACGCCCAGCAGGTTCCAGATCCGGGCGACGTGGCGGCCGTACTCCGGATTTTCCCGCAGGGCGATGGCCCTTCTCGGCCGCGGGAACGGCACGTCGATCGTGCTCAAGATTCGCCCGGGCGCGGGCGACATCACCGCCACGCGGTCGCCGAGCGTGAGCGCTTCGTCGATGCTGTGGGTGACGAACACGATGGTTTTGTGGGTCTCTTCGAACAGCCACAGGAGCTCGTCCTGCAGGGTCAGGCGCGTCAGCTCGTCGAGCGAGCCGAAGGGCTCATCCATCAAGAGGATCTCGGGATCGCTGGCGAACGCCCGGGCCACGCTGACCCGCTGCTTCATGCCGCCGGAGAGCTGGTACGGGTACGCGCCGGCAAACCGGGTCAGGCCCACCTTCTCGATGTACCGGGCGGCGATACTGTCGCGGCGGGCGGCGTCCACCCCCTGCATGCGGAGCCCGTAGGCGACGTTCGACCGCACCGTGAGCCACGGCAGCGCGGACGGCTCCTGAAAGACCATGGCCGTCGGCGCCCGCCGGCCGCCGCCGCGGCGGATCTCGGCTGTGCCCGCGGTCGCCCCCTC
>DATHLI010000049.1:0-2825 GCA_035488355.1 bacterium
CTCGCGGGCGGCGTGGTACCAAAGCAGGGGAGGGTCCATGAGCCCGAAGGATACGAAAACGCAGGCCCGCGTTTCCCGGGACAAAGGCGAGCCGGCCGCCGCCGCCCTGCTCGAGATGTACTACTATCTCTGCCTCGCCCGCGCCGTGGACGAACGGATGTGGGCGCTGCAGCGCTCGGGGAAGGCCGCGTTTGTGATCTCCGGCCAGGGACACGAGGGCGCGCAGGTCGGCGTGGTCTACGCCCTGGATCGGGCGCTGGACTGGCTGGTCCCCTTCTACCGATCCATCGCGGCGGTGCTGATGAAGGGGATGCCGCCGGCGGAGATCTTCCTCATCCAGCTGGGCAAAGACACCGATCCCAGCAGCGGCGGCCGCCAGATGCCCGGCCATTACGGGCATTCCCGGCACAAGATCCTGTCGACCAGCAGTCCGGTCGCCACCCAGTGTCTGCACGCCGCCGGAATCGCCTACGCAGCCAAGGTCCGGAGGACGGGCGAGGTCTGCCTCACGGCCATGGGCGAAGGCGCCACCAGCGAGGGCGACTTTCACGAGGCGCTGAACTTCGCCGGAGTGCACCGGCTGCCGGTGATCTTCGTCGTCGAGAACAACGGATTCGCGATCTCGGTTCCCCAGAAGAAGCAGATGGCCGTGGCCAACGTCTCGGCGCGGGCAGCCGGCTACGGGATGCCGGGGGTGACCGTCGACGGCAGCCACGTCCTCGAGGTGTACGCCGCGGCCCGGCAGGCGGTGGCGCGCGCCCGCGGGGGCGAGGGGCCGACGCTGCTGGAGGTGAAGGTGCCGCGCCTCACCGCGCACAGCAGCGATGACCGGCAGGAGCGGTACCGGACCACCGAGGACCTGGCGCATGCCCGGGCGCAGGATCCGGTCCACGTCTTTGCGGCGGAACTGCGGGAGCGCGGCGTGCTCACCCCCGACGGAGAGCAGGAGATCCGCGCGCGCATCCAGCGCGAGGTGGACCTGGGCACCGAGATCGCCGAAGCCGCCCCGCTGCCGGACCCGGCCACCGCCGCCCGGTACGTCTACTTCGAACCCGACACGGAGCGGTAGGCCATGGCCGACAAGCGCTTCCTCGACGCCATCCACGATACCCTCCACGAGGAGATGGCCCGGGATCCCTCCACCGTCCTCCTGGGCGAGGACGTGGGCCGGAAGGGCGGCGTGTTTGGCGTGACCGACGGCCTCTACGAAGCCTTCGGGGAGGCGCGGGTGATCGACACGCCCCTCGCGGAGTCGTGCATCGTCGGCGTGGCCATTGGGATGTCGGTCAACGGGCTGCGCCCCATCGCGGAGATCCAGTTTGCGGACTTCATCCACCCGGCGTTCGATCAGATCCTGAGCGAAGCGGCCCGGATGCGCTATCGCTCCCGGAACGACTTCGGGTGCCCGATGGTCATCCGGACGCCGTACGGGGGCGGCGTCCACGGCGCCCTGTATCACTCGCAGTCGATCGAGGCCTTCTACGCGCACATCCCCGGCCTGAAGGTGGTGGTGCCCTCCACGCCGGCGGACGCCAAAGGGTTGCTCAGGTCCGCGATCCGCGATCACGATCCGGTGCTCTACCTCGAGCACAAGAAGATGTACCGCTCGGTGCGCGGGGAGGTGCCCGACGGGGACTTCACCGTCCCGATCGGGCCGTCTGCCGTCCGCCGCCCCGGCCGGGACCTGAGCATCTTTGCCTATGGGCTGATGCTGCAGGAGTCGCTGGGGGCCGCGGAGCTGCTCGCCCGGGAGGGGATGGAGGCCGAAGTCGTGGACGTGCGCACGCTGCGGCCGCTGGACACGAGGACGATTCTCGAGAGCGTTGCGCGCACCACCCGCGCGCTCATCGTCCACGAGGACAACCGGTTTGGAGGGTTCGGGGCGGAGATCGCGGCGACGATCGCCGAGGAAGGGTTCAGGTCCCTGGATGCCCCGCCGACCCGGCTGGGCGGTCCGGAGGTCCCCGCCGTTCCGTTCTCGGCGCCGATTGAAGAGTGGTTCATGATCACCGCTGACAAGATCGCCGCGGCCGCGCGCACGCTCGTGGCCTATTAGCGCAGGCCGGACGCGGCCGAATACTTAGTGTTCGCGACCTAGAGGGAGCCACGATGGCGACCGACATCAAGATGCCGCAACTCGGCGAGAGCGTCCACGAGGGGACGATCGGCAAGTGGCTCAAGCGCCCCGGCGAATCGGTGGCCAAGTACGAGCCCCTCGTCGAGGTGATCACCGACAAGGTGAACGTGGAGATGCCGTCGCCCTTTGCCGGCGTGCTGAAGGAGATCCTGGTCAAGGAAGGGGAGACGGTCGTGGTCGGCACGGCGATCGCCGTGATCGAGGAAGCGGCCGGAGCGCCCGTGGCGGTCCGGCCGTCAGCCGCGGCTTCTCCTGCGGCGAGCGCGCCGAAGTCCGCCGCCCGCCCGGCCTCCGACGGCACCGCGAGCGCGGCCCGCGCGCCTGCCGTCGCCGGGGACGGCGGAAGGGCCCGTCCGGCGGGTGCGCCGCCGGCGCGCGACCGGGCGGTCCGCCTGACCCCCCTGGTGCGCCGCATGGCGGAGGAGCATCAGATCCCAGCCCAGGAACTGGAATCGATCCCGGGGACCGGGGACGGTGGGCGCATTACCAAGGACGATGTGCTCCGCTACCTCCAGGCCCGCGCGGCCCCATCCGCCGGCGCCGCTGCCGCCTCCACCCGGGCGCCCGATCAGAACGCCCAGGCACCCGCGCAGGCCACGCGGGCGCCCACCCCTGCCGGGCTCCCCCCGGCTGCCGGCGATCACCTCCAGAGGCTCACGCCCATCCGCCGCACGATCGCCGAGCGCCT
>DATHLI010000050.1:0-11757 GCA_035488355.1 bacterium
GCACGGCACTCCCGAAAAGAATACGGGTGCGGCAGTCGCAGGCGCCGGGAGCGCCGCCCAAAGGAGTCCCAGAACACCCAGCATCGGAATCCACGCCGGGCAACGCTTCCGCATCAGCCTCTCCCTCCTCGAAGTCTGGACCCACCTCCAATGATCGTGCGCGGCGGCGCTCGCAAAATGCAATCCTTCCAAAGGAGGGTCCTGTACTATCACATGACGGCCGGGGGCAGGTGAAGACCCGAGGCCTACAGGTTCTCGATGGGCACCGGATCGACCGGATCCGCCGGGGGGAAGCGAAAGACCCGTGAGTAGAAGTACAGCTCCGCGTCGAGCGTCCGCTTGATATTCTCCGCTTTGCGAAATCCGTGCTGCTCTCCCTCAAACGCGATGTAGGCGACGGGGAGCCCGTTGCGGCGCAGGGCGGCGACCATCAGCTCGGCCTGATTCGGCGGCACGATCCTGTCGTCCAGCCCCTGGAAGAGCAGCATCGGGCAGCGGATGCGGTCCACAAAATGGATCGGCGACCGCTCCCGGTAGCGGTCGCGCATCTGCGGGTAGGGACCGACCAGCCGGTCGAGGTAGCGGGATTCGAACTTGTGGGTGTCCCGCACGAAGACCTCCAGATCGCCGATGCCGAAGTGGCTCGCGCCCGCCGCGAAGGCGGACCGGAACGTCACCGCGCACAGCGTGGTATAGCCTCCCGCGCTCCCCCCTCGGATCACCAGCCGGGCCCCATCGACGAGGCCGCGGCGCACGAGGTCCCGCGCGCCGTTGACGCAGTCGTCCACATCCACGATCCCCCACCGGCCGTTGAGCCGCTCGCGGTACCGCCGGCCGTAGCCCGTGCTGCCGCCGTAGTTCACATCGAGGATGGCGAAGCCCCGGCTGGTCCAGTACTGGAACCCCGGGCTGAGGGTGGCGGACGCGGCCCCGGTCGGTCCGCCGTGGCTGACGACGAGCAGCGGAGGCTTCTCGCCGGCCGGCGCGGCGAAGTCGCGGTTGCGCGGCGGGTAGAAGAAGCCGTGGGCGGTGTTCCCGTCCTCGGTCGGGAACTCGATCGCCTGGGGGATCGAGAGGTATCCCGGATCGATCGAGACCTGGCTGGAGCGGCGCAGCACGTCCCGGCGGCGCGTGCCGAGATCGACCCGGACGATCGCGGGAGCCTCGGTGGATGAGCCGGCGACCATGACCACGAATCCCGGGCCGGCCTGCGGGCTCGACACCTCCGAGTACGGCGGCTCGAGGATCTCCAGGCGCCGCGTCTCCTCGTCGAGCACGCCGAGGTGCCGCATCCCGCCGGCCTTGGGAGCGCAGACGATGCGGCCGGCCGATTCGAAGGCGTACGTCGAGGTCCTGAATGTCCATTGGGGGGCGCCGAACTCCGCCTCCTGCTCGGTCAGCGGCTCGATCCGCCCGCCCCGCCACCGGTAGAGGTTCCACCACCCCGTCCGGTCGGAGACAAAATGCAGGACGTTGTCCGGCGACCACGCCGGCTGGAAGATGGACTCGTCCTCCCCGCCCGCGACCAGCCGCGCCTCGCCGAGCGTCCCGTCGTCCCGAAGCGGGGCGGCCCACAACTCGGTGCCGTCCCAGGGCATGTTCGGGTGGCGCCAGGTCAGCCACGCCAGGGAGGCGCCGTCGGGGCTGAGGCGGGGGTCGGAGTAGAAGTCGTTGCCGGAGACCAGCACCCGGCCCTCGCTGGGATGCGCCGGATCGACCCCCACCAGGGTGTTGACCGCCTCGCGCGTGGAATCCGTGTGATCCTCGCGCACCCAGATCATGATCCCGCGGCGCCCATCGATCACACCGTCGGCATACCGCCACGCGCCGGAAGGGGTGAGCGGTTGGGGGGAGGCGCCGGGGGACTGCCGGTAGAGGCGGTGGTCGGCGAAGTTCGAAAAGTCGACCGCGCCGCCCGCGGCGAGGAACGCGCCACCGCCGTACTCGTGGACGCGGGTGCGGGCGTTGAACCCGGGAGGGGTGACGTCCGCGGTCCGGCCGTCCGGCGTGCGCCGGACGACGACGCTCCTGCCCCCCTCGGTGGGCCGCATCTCCACCCAATAGATGTCCTGGCCGTCGAGGGCGATCTCACCCAGACCGACCGTGCCGGCGACGATCAGATCCGACGTGACAGGCGACTTCCACGAGCCGTAGGGCGCTGTGCGAGGGTCGGGCATCGGGCCGCATCTCCTCTCGACCGCCGGGACGGCGGCGCTTCCATTCCCACCGTGATCATCGGGGGACCCAGGTCACACCGCGGAGCGCGTCATCATCACATTCAGCATCGCCCGCCACGCTCTAAAGACGGTGAGGACATCGGGGCCCTCGAACGCCACCGACCGGGGGCCGGTCCGCGTCACCCCCGGCAGGAGGGCGGCCAGATCGGTCAGGTCGGGGGCGACGATGTCGACCTCGAGGCGGACCGGCGCCGGAACCCGGTAGGGGCGCAGCCGCGCGGCGCGGCGCACCGCTTCGGCGGCCCCGGCCCGGATCGCCTCCCGCGCCTTTTCGGGGTGAAGGTGCACCGCCGCGTACGTACCGGCCGCCCGCTTCACCTCCACGCCGACGACGTCGGGGCCGAGCAATCCCTGCGCCTGCGCGACCACCGTGTTGTCGCCGGCCACCAGCGCGACCGGCACCCCGAAGTGGCCCGCCACCGCGGCATTGATCCCGTATTCCCCCATGGAGACGCCGTTCAGGCGCACATCCTGGATGATCCCGATGTAGGTGTGCGCCAGCACGGACGCCGGGGTCCCCGCGCTGCCGTGGTAGCCCGTGAACATGACGGCGCCGAAGGTGGCGTCCAGTCCCTCCAGCATGCAGAGGAGCTTCGGGCTGCCGCTCACGTACCGGGCCTCGCGGTGCAGGGCGAGCGGCAGCAGGTTGCGCATGCTCCCGTGGGCGTCGGTGACCCACACCTCCGCCGCCCCACCCTCGAACGCGCCTGCGATCGCCGCGTTCACCTCCTCGGTCATGAGCCTCCGCGCCCAATCGTACTCCGCGGCGTTGTGCTGCACCCCGGTGACGGCCGCGCGATCGGGAATGGCGGTGTGCGCCCGGTCCACGACGCCCGCCGTGCCTTCCATGTCGGCCGAAATCAGCACCTTCATCACGACACCTCGAAGAGGAGCAGAGTCGGTCAGCCCCCGGGCCGGAGGCGATCGGTGAGGATATCGCCCAGGATGTTGAAGGTCACCCCCACCCACAGGAGCGCGAGCCCGGGAAACAGCACCATCGCCGGCGAGGTCAGCAGAAAGTCCCGGCCCTCCGCGATCATGAGCCCCCACTCCGGAGTGGGCGGCTGGACCCCGAGCCCCAGAAAGCTCAGCGCCCCGCCCAGGAGGATGTTGAGCACCGCGTCGGACATCGCGAAGATGATCCCCACCGTCACCACGTTCGGCAGCAGGTGGCGCCGGATCACCCGCAGGTCCGAGGCGCCGAGGGCGCGCGCCCCCAGAATGTACTCGCAGGTCTTCGCCGCCAGGATCTCCCCGCGGATGAGACGCGCATAGTTGACCCACCCCGCGAGCACCATCGCCACGTACATGTTCGTCAACCCGGGGCCCAGCATGGCCACAATCGCGATGACGAGGACGTAAAAGGGGAAGGCCATCGAGACATCAACGATGCGCATCAGCACGCCGTCCACCGCTCCCCCGTAGTAGCCGGCCACCGACCCGATCACGAGGCCCAAAAGGAACGCCGCGGCGGTGGGGACGATCCCGATCTGCAGATCCACCCGGGCGCCGTAGAGGAGACGGGTCAGGATGTCGCGGCCGAAGTTGTCCGTCCCCAGCGGGTGCGCCGCGGAGGGCGGCTGCAGGCTGTTCACGAGGTCGGTCTTGATCGGATCGTCATGGGTCACCTGCGGCGCGAATAGGGCCGCGAACACCAGCGCGCCCAGCATGAGGACGCCGATCCACAGCGCGGGGGAGACCCGGAAGCGTCTCCGGGGTGCCCGCCACGCGGGCAGCGCCGGAGACGAGACCACCTGGACCTCGTCAATCATAGGTCACCCTGGGATCGAGGACGGCGTACGTCAGGTCGGTGAGCAGGTTCACCAGAATGACCAGGCCGGCGAACATCAGGGTCAGCCCCTGGACCATGGGATAGTCCCGGGCGAAGGTCGACTTGATGAGCAGGAACCCCGTCCCGGGAATCGCGTAGACGGTCTCGGTGACGACGGCGCCGCCGACCAGGAAGCCGAGGTTCACCCCCAGGATGGACACGGTCGAGATCAGCGAGTTCCGGAGCACGTGCCGGGTGAGCACGGTCGCGGCCCGAAGACCCTTCGCCCGGGCGGTCCGAATATACTCGGTCCGCAGCACCTCCAGGACATTGTGGCGGAGGGTGCGCACCAGGATGGGCGTGAGCGAGAGGGCGAGCGTCAGCGCCGGCAACAACAGGTGCCGGAGGTGGTCGCCGAAGGTCGCGCCGTAGCCGCCGACGGGAAACCACCGCAGTTCGATGCTGAAGACGAGCAGCAGCACGATCGCCGCCCAGTAGTTGGGCGTTGCCAGGGAGAAGAGGACGCCCAGCCGGATGACCTGATCGGGGGAGGTCCCTCGTCTGAGCGCCGCCCAGGTGCCGAGCGGAACGGCGACCGCGGCCGCGAGCACGGTGGAATAGACGGCCAGGAAGAGGGTAACCGGCAGCCGGCCCAGGATGATCGGCAGGACCTGGGTGCGGTAGACGAGCGACTCGCCGAGCCGGCCCACGGCGATATTCCGAAGGAAGAACACGTACTGCAGCAGCAGGGGCCGGTCGAGTCCTAGCGAGTGGCGAAGCCGGGCCACGTTGTCCGCTGTGGCCCGGTTGTCGAGCATGATCACCGCGGGGTCTCCGGGGATCAGGCGCAGCAGAAAGAACGTGACGATGGTGATCCCCAACGCCACGGGCACCAGCAACAGCAGCCGCCGCGCCAGGTAGCGCCCCATCCGGGATCACCGCGGCGGGGCCCGGCCGGCGCCGGCCCCGCCGCGCGCCCTCTACTTCGAGAGCCAGGTCTCCCAGAGGCGGTAGTTGGCCGTCGGCAGCTGGCTGAAGTCGTGCACGGAATCCCACAGCGCCGTGCGGTTGTCGGCGTAATACAGCGGGAGGACGGCGAACTGGTCGTGGGCGATCTTTTGGATTTCGAAGTACATCGCCTTCCGCTTCTCGGGGTTCATCTCGGCCTCGGCCGCGGCCGAGAGCTGGGTGATCCGGTCATTCTTGAAGCTGATCCACTTCGCCACCGCTCCGCCCGCGTAGTCGATCCCGAAGGCGACCAGCTCGTCGGGGTCGATCACATCGCTCGTGTAGTAGCCCTTCGCCATGTCGAAGTCGCCTTTGTTGCGCCGGGCGCGGATCGTCCCGGGCTCCAGCGCGGTCACCTTGAGGTCCACGCCGATCGCCCGGAACTCATCCTTCAGGATCGTCGCGATCTGGCTGGCCTGGTTGTCGCCCGACACGACCAGGATCTCCGTCGAGAAGCCGCCCCCCAGGCCCGCCTCTTGCAAGAGCGCCTTGGCCTTGGCCACGTCGTACGGATACGGCTTGAGCTCCTTGTTCCAGTACAGCATCGGCGGCAGCATGCTCCCCGCCAGGCTCCCGTAGCCGTAGAGCACCGACTTCAAGATCGCCTGGTGATCCACCACGTAGTTCAGCGCCTGGCGGACCCGGACGTCGCCGAACGGCTTGCGGGCATGGTTGTAGTACACGTAATCGAACCGCATCTGCGGGAAGAGCCTGACGGTGACGCCCTTGACACGCTTGAGCGGCTCGACCTGGTTGGGGGGGACGTTGGTGGCGATGTCCAGCTCGCCGCTGCGGAACCTGAGCATCCGGGTGTTGTCATCGGTCAAGACCTCGAAGCGCAGCTCGTCCAGGTACGGGTACGGCTTCTGCCAGTAGTGGGGATTGCGCTTCAGCACGAGGTGATCGTTCTTCACCCATTCGGTCAGGACGTACGGCCCGCTGCCCACGGGGTGCTCCCAGAAGGCTTTCCCCTGCGCGGTCATCTGGGTCGCGGGCGCGATCGAGGCCGCATACAAGGACGCATACGCCAGGAAGGAGGCCGACGGCTGCTTGAGCGAGACCACGAGGGTATGCGCGTCCGTGGCCGTCGTGCTGCCGATCAGCGTGAAGTTGTCTTCGAAGTTGGAGTCCTTCGATCCGGCCCGGTCCAGCGCGGCTTTGACGTCGGCCGCCGTCAGCGGAGTCCCATCTGCGAAGGTGATCCCGTCGCGGATATGCAGGACCCATGTCTTCCCGTCGGGGCTGGTCCGCCAGGAGTCGGCGGCATCGGGCTCGATGGTGGCGCCGTCTTTGCCGACCCGCACCAGCTGATCGTACACGTGCAGCATCGTCCAGATCGACATGTTGTCGAACGGCACGATGGGGTCGAAACTCGTCACGTCGCTGTCGGCCAGGCTCATCCGCACGGACCCTCCGTATTTCGGCCCGGAGCGGACCGGGAACACTGCCAGCGATGCGATGATCACCGAAACGGCCGCGGCCAGAACCCAGCGGAGCCCCTTTCCTGCCCCCCACATGGATCTCCCCTCCCCAGACTGCCGCCCAAAGGTAGCGATGGCGGCCCCCAGCGATGCTTACGCCGCCTTCACGTTCCGGTCCTGCGGCGGGGCCGGGCTCGTCTCAGGGGGTCGGGGATGGGTGGCCGTCCCGGTACAGCCACCGGTACATCGCGGCCGATTGCAGCACGGTCTTGACGTAGCCCCGGGTCTCCGCGTACGGGATCTCTTCGACAAACGCGTCGGGGTCGAAGCCCCCGCGGCGGACCTGCCAGCTCCTGACGATATCGGGCCCGGCGTTGTAGGCGGCGAGGGCGAGGTCCACCCGGTTGTACCGCTGCAGGAGTTCCTGGAGCACGACGGTCCCCAGCATGACGTTCGTCTGCGGGTCGGTGAGCCCGCTCAGGGCGGGGGACGGCATCCCCGCGTGCCGCGCCGCGCTCCTCGCGGTCACCGGCACCAGCTGCATTAGGCCGTAGGCGCTGGCGCCGGAGACGGCCTTGGGCTCGAACCGGCTCTCCTCGCGGATCAGCCCGGCGATCAGGTACGGGTCGACCCCGGTGCGCGTGGAGGCGCCGATGATGGCCTCCCAGAACGCCTGCGGATACAGCGCCTGCCACAGGAGGAGCGGCAGTCCGCGCCCCGCGCCGCCGAGGTCGTCGCGGACCTGCTCGGCCATCGCGATCCCCTGCCTGACGTCCCCCTGCTGCGCGTACCGCTGGCTGAGGAGCGCGCCGAGGGCCTGCCGGTACTTTGGAGGCGCCGATTCGGCGGCGGCCTTCAACTCGCTCGTGGCATCGTCGATCTGCGCGAGCGCATCGAGCTCGACGTAGCCGTCGTACGCCGGGACTTCGCCCGCGGGCGGGTCTCCGAGCGGGATCACGGCGGCCCGCAGAGATATGTTGATGCGGGCGGCCCCTCGCTGCCCATAGTACGAATCGGGATACTGTGAGGCGACGCGGCGGTACTCCTCCGCCGCGAGGTCCGACCGCCCCTGGGCCTCGGCCGCACGGGCCGCCCAATAGAGGGCCGCGGGGGTCGCTGATCCGCTGGGCTGCTTCGCCATGCGCAGCCAGGCCGCTCTGGCGGGGCCCCACTCCTGGGAGCGGAACTGGACCCAGCCGACCGCGAACAACGCCCGCTGGCCCCAGAGGGTCGAGGGAAACCGCTCGCCCGCCTCCTGGAACAGCCCCATCGCCGGTCCGAGGGCGCCGCGGTCCTGGCGGACTTCGCCGATCGCGTACAGCGCGCGGGGCGCCTGCGGCGATTGAGGGTATTCGCGGACCAGCTGTCTCGCGATCGTCAGCGCATCGCCTTCACGGTATCTGCGCAGCGCGATCCGCTCGAGATTGTACAGCGCGTCGTCCGCGCGAGTGCCGCCGAGCTGGACTTCCCGCTGGAAGTATCCCGCGGCCTCGTCGAGGCGCCCCCGTTGATAAGCGATGGCGCCGAGCTGCAGCAGCACATCGTCGATGATCCGCTGGCCCTCCGGCATGGCGAGAATGCGCTCGAGCTCCTCGCGCGCCGCCGTGACATAGCCGCCCCCGAGGTCGGCCTGCGCCCGCTGGTAGAACACTTCGGGCGGGGTCGTGTCGGGCGGCAGCAGATGGGCCGACCCGAGCGCCTGGAGGCGCGCGTAGGCAGCCTTCCAGAAGGGGCTGCCCTCGTAGCCCCACCGGATCCGCCGGTACGCCTCGGCCGCCTCCGTCCACCGGTGGAGCTGGGCCAGCGCCTCTCCCATGTCGAACCACGCCTGCGCCACTTGGGTCTGCGCCCTCTGGGTGCTCGGGCTGCCCTGCCCCCACCATTGGGCGACCCGATTCCAATGTCCACCCTGGTTTCCCTGAATCATCTCGCCGGACTCCACCAGGTACTGACGGAAGGCCGCCGGCGTATCGGGGGAGTGGATCCCCCACAGGCTCTCCGCTTTCCAGAAGAGGGCCGCCGAGCGGAGCGACGTCGTCGGATAGCGGATCAGGAGCTCCTGAAAGCCCTGGGCGGCCTGCCCGTAATCCCCGGCGTGAAACGCCGCCACGGCGCGGTAATAGATCGCATGATCCGCGAGGACGGGCAGCTTCGCCGCCGCCTGTTCGAACGCGCTCATCGCCCAATCGAATTTTTCCTGTTGGAGATCGATCACTCCAAGCAGGTATTCCGCGCGCCCGCCCATCGGGCCGCGGTCGCGGGCGAGCGAGTCCAGGAGCGCCCGGGCCTCAGGCAGGCGGCCCTGGCTGTAGGCGTCGACCGCCTTGACGAGGTCGTCCTCCGATGTGGGGGACGCAGGCGCGGGCGGCCACGCCAGTGTCAGCGTGAGCACGGCGACGGCGGGGATGAGCAGTCGGGTCATATGAGGGATGTCCTCACACTTCTGTAGTTGCCATGATTGCGATCTCGATAGACGCGCGGCAGGCCGAGAGTATTCGCCGGACGGCGCGGGGGCCCCTGCGGCCCTCGATCGTGTTACTTGTGGGCGCTCTGCGGGTAGATGGCTCGAGGGCTGTTGAGGTAGACCACGCCGTGCGGCGCGCGATCCGGATCGGTCTCGGCGACATAGAACGAGGTCCAGGTGATCGGATAGTTGAGCCCCGGCGGCAGTTGGGCCGTCACGGACCGCCAGCCCTGCCAGGTCACCCGGCGCGCAAACGTGACGGCTCCGGGAGGACCGCTGGATTGCTCATAGGTCCCCCGCAGCCACACGCCGCTCCCATCCCCGTACGCCCAGAGCGTGATCGCCGCGGGACTGCCCGCGATGCCCAGGCGCGTGAGCAGGTAGGCCGCCCGGACCGAAGCGCCGTCGAGGCGAAACGCCAGCTGCGCGGACGGACGGTGCTGATGGCTCGGCGTCGTCACCTGGGCGACCGAGCCCGTCACGGTGTCGGGGTCGCCTCGAAATGTCCAATCGCCGCGGTCGAACTGGGTGACGGCACGCGCGGTGTTCCCGATGGCCACGCGGACCTGATCGGCCGCTCCGCCGATGCGCACATCGATCATGCCGGTCCCGATCTGCTCTCCGGCGACAAACTCTCCGGGGCCTGAGAAGGTCCCGAGCCACGGCGGGTTCACCACCCACGTCCCGGCGGCGTTGGGCAGCGTCACCTGGTTCCCCGTGGCGTCTTCCCCGGCGAAGGAGAAGTTCCACCCGGCGCCCGGCACGAGGCTGACCGCATCCGGGGTCACCACGAGTCGCTGAATATGGTTGACGACGAACACTCGGGCGGTGCCCGCCGCCGCACCGCTCTGCACGTGCAGCACACCGTCCCCTGGGGCCGCCCCCGCCGTCACCGTCCCGCCGGAGACCGTCACGGCCGGGGTGGTCGACGAGACCTGGAGGGGCTCGGACGGCGGAACCGGATTGCCGTACGCGTCGATGCCGATCGTCCGCAGCGTCAGCGTCGCCCCGGCAAAGAGCCGGAGTGGCTGGTTCGCGTTCACCAGGAGCTTCACGGCCGGCCCGGGGACGGAGGTGCTGTGGATCAGAAGCGCGTTCGCGACCGGCCGCTCCCGGCCGTCGGAGGGCGAGTTGATCACGGCCGGAGCGGGAAGCCCTGGAAGCCGGGCGACCACGGTGGCCGATCCTCCGCTGTCGAACGCCATAGCCTGATAGGAGCCGAGCCACTGCATGTACGCGGCGAGCTCGGGCCGGGTGAGCCCGATGCTCAGGCTTGGCTGGCGGCCGTCGACCTCCACGATCGTCAACGTGCGGCCGTCGCGCGAGATGCCGGCTGCGATCACCGGGTGCCGCCTGTCACGCTCCTGCGGTGCGGGTGGATCCGGATCCTCGACGATACGGCCGTTCTTGACCAGCACCGGCCCGCCGCCGATCGCGCCGACGAGATCCCGCCAGTCGGGATCGGTCGTGAAGTTCACCTGGACGATCATCCCGGCCAGGAATTTGCTGGCGAGCCAGTCTGCGCCGCTGCCGCGGCCGACGAGGATGATCTCGTCCTGGGGGATGGGCGCGTAGAACGCCTGCTGCGGCCAGACCTGCTTCACAAAGTATCGCCCCGAGTCGTTGACGGACGGGGCGGAGAGCGGCGTGACCGAGTCGGGCTTGACGAGGACCTGGCTGGTATCGCCGGCCGGCGTCAGTTCCACGACCGTCTGGCGCTTGCCCGGGTCGGGAGGCGGCGCGCCGAACCCACGGACGTCGGAGAGCGCGGCGATCCCGTCCTGGGGCAGGCTGCTGTTGAAGCCATCGAGCGGACGCGTCTCTCCGGTCTCGGTGAGCGCGACCGTGCCGGTCCAGCGGAATCGGGCGATGCGGGCTGTGCCGTCTTTCGTGATCGCCAGGGCCACGAACCGCCACGGGCTGCGGAGCAGCTGCCCGTCCCGCACCAGGATGTTCAGCGGCATCCCGGACTCGTGGATATCGAAGTAGTCGCCGTTGATCCCCGCGATCGCGCCGCTGCGGAGCACCATGGAAGACACCGGCTCGTCCGGGCTCATCAGCTGGTCGTGGGCGAGCCCGACGCCGACGCGCACGGTGGGGTTGCTGAGGTCGATGCGGAGGTGGTGGATGTCGAGCGGCCCATCGGAGGTGATGACGCCGAAATGGCTGTAGAACACGCCCGAGGCCACCGGGACCGTGAACCCCGAAGACGACAGCACCTGCGGCCAGTGAATCGGCGCGGTCTGCGCGAGGCCGCGCCCGACCAACAGGAGCAGCGGCGCGAGCACCAACCAGCTGAGGAGGCGGCGGCTTCTGTTTGGGGTCATCGCGACCGTCCGATGCTGTGATGTCTGCGTCACGTGAAGGCTCGACCCGGTAATTCGCCGCGGCGCGGGCGCGTCCTCCCTTCCGTTTGCCCGCGCGGCACAGGAGACCGGCCGCCGCCCGACGAAGCGCCGAGCGGTGCGCGCCGATCATGAGCGTTGGTCCTACCTTGGCCCCACTCCACGCTTCGATTGGCCTCCCGCTGCGTGGACGCTCTGGCTCCTCGCCGCGGGGATCATCCTCCTGCTCGCGGGGATGCCGCTGCCCCTCACCGATGGGGTCACCGCCTTCTACGGCAAGATCGCCAAGAACATCCTGGCGTCCGGGAACTGGCTGACCCTCCACCACAGCACCGTGCAGGTGGTGGACAAACCTCCCCTGACCTTCTGGCTGATGAGCCTCTCGATGGCCGCGTTCGGCACCGCGGAATGGGGCCTGCGGGCCTGGCACACCGCCCTGGCGGCCGGCACGCTCGGGGCCACCTACGCGCTGGCTCGTCTCGCGCTGCCGCCGCAGCAGGCCGCCCTCTCG
>DATHLI010000051.1:0-7555 GCA_035488355.1 bacterium
AAACGGGCGCGGGCTTCGGGCCGGGACCGGCCCGAAGCCCGCGGTGAGAAGCGTGCCTAGTCGCTCGAGCCCCCGCCCACGGTGCTGCGGGGGAAGAACACGTAGTAGATGTCCTCCTCCGGCACCGTCCCCGCGTGCGGCCGGGTGTCGGCCCACACGACATACGCGCCGGACGCATTGGCGGTGACGCTCATGTAGTCCCCGAGGAACCCTGCCTGCACAGGGCTGTTGGCGTCCGTCAGGTTGGGCATGGACGCGGTCGTGAGGCGGAAGTGCCTGAAGGAGCGCCCGTGGTCGGTGGACACGGCCAGGGTGATGTCGTTGCACCCCGTCGACTCGCAGCCGAACTGGCGGTCGTAGTAGGCGACGTAGACGGTCCCGTCGGGCCCCACGGCCATCCAGGACTGCCACTGGGCCGCTTTGCCCGTATCGTCGTTGCTCACCAGCGTGGGCGATGACCAGGTCTGTCCGCCGTCCTCAGAGGAGGCGATGAACACGTCGTTGTTGTGGTCGCCGCACGGCTCGACGGGGAAGCCGTTGGCGTCCGTCGCGCACTGCCCGGCGTTGCGGAAGTCGGACCAGGAGAAGTACAGCCGCCCTCCATCGTCGCCGGTCGGGTCGAACGCGCCCGCGCCGTAGTCGTTCAACCGGTAGCCGTTGGGCGGCAGGCACTGCCGGCCGGAGCCGCAGCCCGCGATCGGCGCGGAGAAGGGCTGGGTGTCGAAGTCGTCGGCGATCTTGAAGGGTCCGACCCAGCTGTGCGACTTCGTGCAGTCGGCGTTGCGCGGGCACTTCACCATCAGCTGCTGGCCGACGATTGTCGGCGTGTTCATGTTGTTGAAGAAGACGTAGAGGGTGCCATCCGGACCGGCGACCGGCCAGGAGCCCTGGTCAAAGTTGCACTCGTTTGGGGCTTCCGTGGTATCGAAAAGGTTGCCGAGGACGCAGGCATCGCTGGTCCCGCTGATCTCCACGCCCGGAGAAAACGTCGCCCCGCCGTCCTTGGACTGGGCGAAGTAAATGGGGCTCTCGAAGGTCGTGAGGCCGTCGATCGACGTCCGGAAGCGCGTCCAGGTCACGTAGACGTTATCCCGTTTGGGGCTGCCCGGATTGGCATCCGCGGCCATGAACGGCTTGTCGTTGAAGATCGTGGGGTTGTTGTCGCTGGCCACGACGCCGAGGGGGGTGTCCGAGAAGCTCTGGGTGGGTCCGGGGGCCGGGGTGTGGAAGACCGTGCCCCCGAACGCGGCGTTGGACTTGGTGATCACGATCCCGTTGGCCGCCGCGATGACGTCAAACACGACGCAGCCGAAATAGGCGTTGCTCCGGGAGTCGAACACGACCATCGGGTCGCTCGCGGCGTCGGCCGTGTGCCCGTCCTTCAGGATGTATTGGTAGAAGGGCGGGAGCTGGTCCCCCCAGTGCTGACCCCGATCGAAGGAATAGTCGATCCCGCAGTGGTTGTAGCCGATGCGGCTGTCGTTCTGCCCCGCGATCAGGTGGGTCGGGTCGCTCGGGTCGACGGCGATCTGTTCCTCCGCCTGCCGGCGGAAGGAACAGTCCTGGTTCACCCGGATGTTGTTGAACTGGCCGGTGAACACGTTGGGGCAGCTGAGGGCGCGGCTCGCGATGTTGTTCTGGCTCGGGAGACTGCCGTGCCTGAGGGGCGTGAGAACGGCGCCGGCGAGCGCGCCTTCCCCGTACCTGGCGTGCAGCCCGGCCTGCACCACTCCGCTGGAGAGCATCTGCTCGTGAGGCTTGGGGCCCGTCTGGCCCAGGGCAATGCTGATGGCATGCTCCAGGGCGAGGTTTGTCTGGGGGACGATCGGCTGCGACGTCATCGTCCCGCTCATGATCCCCATGACAAGCACCAGTGCAAGGACACCGACTCCAATCCGCTGAAGCCTCATACACCTCTCCCCCTCATGTTGGTGACCTGCGCTGCCGCGCTCGGTCGCGTTTCGGCGTCCGTCAACGCGACCCGGTTCCCGCACCCCCTCGCGCCCCCTGCGGGGGCTCCGTTCCGGCCCGAAGAACTGGGAGCGGGATTGTCGCACCCGCGGACCAGGTCTTGAGGAAGGAGAACCCTGTGCTGTGGTCACCCTGCCGCCGGCGGCTGCCCAATGGGACTCCTTAGGCGTTTTCTCTACATTAACAGGCGCGTTCTCTGAAAATAAATCGGAGGTTTCCCGGATGGTAGGGTAGCCCGCCTCCAGAACCGAAGCGATCCCAAACGGACGGGCGCGCTCGACTAGGGTAATCACCCTAGGCCGATTGGCGTGCGGCATACCCGGTTGGACATGGCGGCGCGTGCGCGCCGCGGGAGGGGGTGCGAGGGATGGGACCGTTGCTCGCCGGCCGGATAGCGCTCGTGACGGGGGGCGGGTCGGGGATCGGGCGTTCCACAGCCATCCGGTACGCGGAAGAGGGGGCCGATGTGGCCGTTCTCGACGTGAATCCCACCGCCGCGGCTGAAACCGTGTCCGCCGTCGAGACGCTCGGCCGCCGCGCTGTGGCCCTCCACGCCGACGTGAGCCGCGCGGCGGAGGTCGAGCGGGCGGTGAGGGAGACGCTGGCGGCGCTCGGGCCGGTCGACATCCTGGTCAACAATGCCGGCCTGACGCGCGACGCGACGATCCGGAACCTCGGCGAGGCGGATTGGGACCTTGTGCTCGACGTCCACCTCAAGGGCACCTTTCTCTGCACCAAAGCCGTGGCCGCCGGCATGCGCGAGCGCGGCCGAGGGGGGGCCATCGTCAATATCTCATCGATCTCCGCCAAGATCGGGAATTTTGGACAGGCGAACTATGCGTCGGCGAAGGCGGGCATCGTGGCGCTGACCAAAGTGACGGCGCGTGAGTACGCGAAGTACGGGGTGCGCGCGAACGCCATCCAGCCGGGGATGATCGAGACCCCTATGACTCGGGCCCTGGGGGAGGAGCGCCTCGCGCGGAGCGTCGCCGAGACTCCGCTCGGCCGGCTGGGCAGACCCGAAGAAGTGGCCGCCGTCGCGCTCTTCCTGGCGAGCGACTTGTCGAGTTTCGTTACCGGGGCGGTCATCGAGGTCACCGGCGGGAGATACCTGTAGTCTGGAGGGCGCAGCCGGGGGGTATTGACTATACTATCATGCTCCCGGATGGGTATACTCCAGGACGGAAGGGGAGGGCCCGCCTCAAGGGAGGGATGTCGCGTGTGGGCCGCTGTCCTGCTGCTCGGCGGACTGATCTTGTGGGCCACAGGCCACCTGTTGCTGCGTTAGCTTCTCCTGGGGCGTCACACGATGGGGACCGGGGTCACCGGTCCCCATTCGATTTCGAGACTGCCCGCCACCCTGCTCCCGCCTGTGCCCCGGTCCTAGGGAGGCCCACGGCCGCCCTGAGGGCGGGATGACGGCCCCGTGAGAGCCCGGGCCTGTGTGCTGGCCGTCGACGATCAACCGGCCGATCTCGCCCTGGTCCGGTTGGCCCTGGAGGCGGAAGGATTCGAGGTCCGCGAGGCGCGTTCGGGCGCCGAAGCGCTGGCCGTCGCCCGGGAGGTGGCCCCCGACCTCATCCTGCTCGACATGCACCTGCCCGACATGCACGGGCTGGAAGTGGTGCGCCGCCTTCACGAAAGCGTCGGGGGCGAGGGCCTCCGGGTGGCGGCGATGAGCGCGTTCGCCACGGGCGACGATTTGACGCTGTGGCTGGAAGCCGGGTGTATCGTCACCATCGAGAAACCGTTCAAGGTGGAGACGTTGGGGGCGGAGATCCGCCAGCTGCTGGCGGGGGAGGCGCCCGCGCCGCGCGAGCCCGCCCAGGCCGGCGTTTCGCTCGGAGCCCGGTTGGGGGAGGTGCTGCTGGCCAACGCCCTGATCACCCCCGAGCAGTTCAAGAAGGCGCTGGCGGAGCAATCGCAGAGCGGCAAACGGCTGGGCCAGGTCCTGGTCGAGCAGGGAGCGGTCAACGAGGATGACATCGCATGGGCGCTGGGCAACCAGCTGGGGTACCCGTACGTGTTCCTGGCCCGCGAGATCATCGATGAAGAGGCGGTCCGGCTCCTCCCCGAAGAGTTCCTGCGGGCGCGCCAGATCCTCCCGATCTTCAAATTCGGCGAGGAGATGAGGCTGGCGATGGTCGATCCGACCGACCAGAACACGGTCGATGAAGTCGCGGCCCGGACCAAACTGCAGGTGAACCGCGCCCTCGCGCTGGCCTCCAATATCAATGAGCTGCTCGATCACCTGTTCTCACGGCGGGACCCGCAGGCGAACCGGACCGCGGGCACCACCGAGGCGCAGTATCTGCAGTTTCACCTCGTCCAGGCGCTCCGCCAGGGAGCCTCGGCCGTGCACTTCATCCCGGCGAGCGAAGGACACGGCCGGGTGCGGTATCGTCTGCAGGGCGTGCTCGCGGACCGCGCCGACCCGCCGGACGAACTGCACCGCGCCATCATCCGTCACCTGCGCGACCTCACCGGGTTCGGGGAGAGTCCGGTCGGCACGGCGGCCGCGACCGCGATGGTGGGCGCCGTCGAGACGCAACTCGTGGTGACATTCCTCCCGACCGTGGTGGGGCCGGCGGCGACGATCATGCTCTATCCCCCCCGGACGGGAGCGCCGGATCTGGCGGCGCTGGGGGTGGAGGGGCGGGTCATTCAGGCGCTGCGCGGCGCCCTTCAGGCCACCAGCGGTGTCGTGATGGTGGGATGCCGCGAACCGGCGGTGCGGTCCACCCTGCTCCATGCGTTCATCCCGTCCGCTCGAGGGGGCGAGGTGTGGGCGCTCGAAACGGTTCCGCTCTTCCGGCGGCCCACCATCAACCAGACGCTCGTCGGTTCCCTGGACCAGGTGGCCCTCCATGTGTACACGGCGGCCCTTTCGGAAGTGGATGTGATCGTGGCCGATAATGTCGCGCGCAGCGAGGCGCTGGTGGCCGCGCATCAAGTCGGGCAGGCGCGACTGGTGCTCGCCGGACACCCGCAGGACGATGTCGTGGGCCTGCTCGGCCAGATGCTGGAAGCCGCCGGGCCCGCGCTCGTGGCCTCCACCCTGCGGGGCATCCTGGCGGCCCGTGCCGTCCGGGCGCTCTGCCCGAAGTGCAAGGAGACCATGCCCGAACGCTCCGGACCGGACGGCCGGCGGAGCCTGTCCGCCCGGGGATGCGAAGCGTGCAGTTTCACCGGGTTCCTGGGCCAGCGCCTGCTGACCGAACTGTGGATCGTCGACGCGGAGACCCGGCAGCTCCTGCGCTCGAGCGCGCCGGGGGCGGTCTTCGACCGCGTGATCCAGGCGATGGGGTCGACCATGCGAACGCAGGGACTGGCGCTCGTCGAGGGCGGCCTGACCTCGGTGGAAGAACTGTCCCGCGCGGTTGGGGTGGACTGATGGACATCAACGACCTCCTCGTCCAGACCAAGGAGCGCGGGGCCTCCGATCTCCACCTCAAGGTGGGCTCGCCCCCGACCTTCAGGATCAACGGCGCCCTGGTGCGCGCCGATGGGCCCTCGCTCGCGCGCGACGAGATGCACGCGCTGGTGTCCGGTATCCTCACGGATGACCAGAAGGCGAGGTTTGAGGACACGCACGACCTGGATTTTTCGGTCGAACTGAAGGACGTCGGCCGGTTCCGCGTCAATGCGTTTGTGAACCGCATAGGCGAAGCCATGGTGATGCGTCTGATCCCGGAGAAGAACCGGTCGCTCGATGAGCTGGGCATGCCGCCCATCCTCAAAGAGCTGTCGATGAAAGACCGCGGGCTCGTGCTCGTCACCGGGCCCACCGGGTCGGGGAAGTCTACGACCCTGGCCGCGATGGTCGCCTACATGAACGACAAGCGGGAGGACCACATCCTCACCATCGAGGATCCGATCGAGTTCATCCACCAGGACAGGAAATGCAATATCAATCAACGTGAGGTCGGGCCCAACACCAAGTCCTTCACGACCGCCCTGCGCGGCGCCCTGCGGGAAGACCCGGATATCATCCTGGTGGGCGAGATGCGCGACCAGGAGACGATCGCCCTGGCCCTTACGGCGGCGGAGACGGGCCACCTGGTGCTGTCCACGCTCCACACGAGCAACGCCCCGCAGACCATCAGCCGCATCGTCGACGTGTTCCCGCCCCACCAGCAGGATCAGATTCGCGTGCAGCTGGCGGACACGCTGCTGGGGGTGGTCGCCCAGACCCTGGTGCCGACCCAGGACGGGCAGAGCCGGGTGGCCGCCCTGGAGATCATGGTGGCGAACGCGGCCATCCGCAACCTGGTGCGGGATAACAAGGTGCACCAGCTGCCGTCGGCCATCCAGACCGGATCGCGGGAGGGGATGCAGTCCCTGGACCAGGCCCTGAAGACGCTGCTGAAAACCCGCCGGATCAGCCACGACGAAGCCGTCAAGCACGCCACCGAGAAACAGGCGTTTGCGCAGGAGGCCGCCCGCGTCGCTTCGCCGGCCTTGTGAAGGGGATTCCCCCGTCCCGCCGTAAACAGGACCGCTGAGACCGGGACTCCCCCAAGGAGGCGATGCCGATGCCCGACGCCGTTCGTCTGGTCGAGTACTTCTATATTGAAGCGGGCGACAAGCCGGGAGAGGGCGCCCGCATCCTCACGCACCTCAAGGACGCCGCCGTGAACCTCATCGGGTTTCACGCGTTCCCCAGCGGGGGGCGCGCGCAGATCGATTTGTTCGTCTCGGACGCCGCGGCGTTTCAGGCTGCGGCCAGGAAGGCGGGCTGGAAAGCGGTCGGCCCGAAGAAGGCGTTTGTGATCGAAGGCGAGGACCGGGCGGGAGCCCTGGTGGGCTACTTCACCAAACTCGCCGGCGCCGGGGTCAACGTCACGGCGGCCGACGCGGTGAGCGCCGGCGGCGGCCGGTTTGGCGCCATTCTCTGGGTCAAGGCCGGCGACGTCGCCAAGGCGGCCAGGGCGCTGGGGGCCGGCTGAGGGCCGGGCGCGTGGCCGCCACCCTCGCCGGCCGCATCACCGCCGCCAACGAGATCGCTCATCGCCGCCTCAACGCGGCGGCTCCGGTGCTCACCAGGATCCGCGAAGCGCGCGAGGCGATCCCGGAGCTCGGCGGCCGCGTCCTGCTGCACGCGGGTCCGCCGATCGCTCCGGCCTCCATGTGCGGCCCGATGCGGGGGGCGGTCCTCGGCGCGGCGCTCTTCGAAGGCTGGGCCGCCGACCCGGACGCGGCGGCGGCGCTTCTCGACCGCGGCGCCATCGCGCTGCGCTCCACCCACGACGCGGGGGTGGTCGGTCCCATGGCGGGGATCGTCTCCCCGTCGATGCCGGTGGCGGAAGTGCGGGATCCCGAACACGGCATCACGGCCTGCGCTCCGCTGAACGAGGGGATCGGAGCGGTGCTCCGGTTCGGAGCCAACGACCGGACGGTGATCGCCCGTCTGCGGTGGATGCGCGAAGCGCTCGCCCCCGCGCTCGATGCGGCGGTCCGGCGCCTCGGCGGGGTGCCGCTCCTCCCGCTGATGGCCCGCGCCCTCACCATGGGCGACGAGCTCCACCAACGCAACGTCGCCGCGACCGGCCTGTTCTTCCGGGCGATCGCGCCCGCGCTCGTG
>DATHLI010000052.1:0-5616 GCA_035488355.1 bacterium
GATCTTCGCATTCGTGTGGTCCTCGGCCAGCCGCTCGATGTTGTGGTCGAGCGCATACAGGCCCGCGGCGGCGATGATGCCGGCCTGACGCATCGCGCCCCCGAAGAGGTGCTTGTAGCGGCGGGCCTCCTTGATGAACGCGCGGTCGCCGGCGACCAGCGCCCCCACCGGGCAGCCCAACCCCTTCGTCAGGCACAGGGTCACCGAGTCATACCCCCGGACCTGTTCGCTGGCCGGCGCGCCTGAGGCGACCACGGCGTTCATCAGGCGCGCGCCGTCCATGTGGGTGCGCAGCCCGTGGCGGCGGGCCGTGTCGGCGACGGCGCGGAGCCGTTCCAGGGACCACACCGTGCCGCCCCCGAGGTTCGCGGTTTGCTCGACCGAGACCAGACGGGTCCTGGGATAGTGGGGGTTGTCCGCCTGGATCCGCGCTTCCACCTGGTCGGGCGTGAACACTCCGCGGACGCCCTTCACCGCGTGCAGCATCACCCCGGAGAGGAGCGCCGGCCCGCCCGCCTCGGCGGTGGCGATGTGGGCGGACTCTTCCAGGATGACCGCGTCGCCGGGCTGAGTGTGCGCCTTCACCGCGATCTCGTTGGCCATCGTCGCGGACGGCAGGTAGAGCGCCGCGTCCTTGCCGAGAAGCGCCGCCACCCGGTCCTGGAGCGCGTTGACCGATGGATCCTCCTGCCGCTGCTCGTCCCCGACGGGCGCCTCCGCCATGAACCTCCGCATGCCCGCGGACGGGCGCGTCGCGGTATCGCTGCCGAGATCGATGAGCGTGGTCACCGTGTCCTCCTTAGGCCCGCGATGGTGTGGCCGGAACCGCGGGCCACAGGGTGGCGAGGAGCGCCGCCACCGCCTCGAGGAACTGCTGATCCTCCGGCCCGAACGCGCCCAGTTCCCGGCCGTCGATATCGATCTCGCCGATGACGCGGGTGCCCGCCCGGATCGGGACCACGATCTCGGACTTCGTGGACGTAAAACACGCCAGGTACCTCGGGTCCTTGCTGACGTCCGCAACGACCTCAGTCTTGCCCGACGCCGCCGCGGCCCCGCACACGCCCTTCCCGATCGGGATCCGGGTGTGCTCGGTCGCCGCGGGCCCCTTCCAGGGACCCAGGACCAGGTCCGGCCCTTCGACCCAGTAGATCCCCACCCAATCGTAGTGCGGGAACCCGTCGTGAAGATACTCCACGATCCGGGCGGGGGCTTCTCGGGGCGAATTGGCGATCATTTTGCACACATCGGAGAGGGCGTAGCTGAAATTCACAGATTTTCCTCCAGGCCTCAACAGTGGCTCATCAGACGGCCTTTTCCTGCCTTAATTCTTTCACGTGGAGCCCGCATCACCCCTTTCTAACGAACATATGTTCGTCATTTATCACCCGCCGCCTCACCTTGACACGGCCAGGGAAGGTTCTGCAACTCCCCCGGCTCTGGTAAAATGGCGGGTGGGGGCATACGCCATGACGAGCACCCGTCGGGAAATCCTATCGCTGATCAAACGCAACGGGCCGATGACGGTTCAAGAGTTGAGCCGGCGTCTGGAGATCACACCCATGGGCGTTCGCCAACATCTGGCGATCCTCGAACGGGACGGGTTCATTGGCTCGAACGGAATTCGCCGAGGCCAGGGCCGTCCCAGCCGCCTCTACGGCATCAGCGCCGAGGGGGACAAGTTATTCCCGCGGACCTATGAGCAGCTCGCGCAGGCTCTGCTCGACGACATCCAGGCGCTCGGGGGAGCCCAGACGGTCGATCAGATCTTCGAGCACCGCCGTAAGCGTCTCCTCGAGCAATACCGGGCCCGCATGGCCGGCCGAGATTTTCGGGACAAGGTCGCCACCCTGGCCAAGGCGCGCGACGAGGAAGGGTACGTCGCCGAACAGACCCAGCTCGATCGTGACCGGTTCGTCCTGATCGAGCACAACTGCCCCATTCGCGCGGTCGCCGAGGCGCACCGTGAGACCTGCCGGTGCGAGATCGCGCTCTTCCAGGAGGCCCTCGGCGCCGACGTGGTCCGGACCGAGCACATCCTGGACGGCGCGCCGCACTGCCGCTACATCATCACCCGGCCCCGCGAGACCAGCTCGAAGTCGTAGCCGCGCACGGCGCCGCGTGGTGCGGCGCGCAGGAATTCCCGCCCCTCTCAGAGGATTTGTCCTCTCGCGGCGGATCCATCACCCCGCTTCCCAGACCATCTCAGGAGGGTCACCAATGGCGACGCTCACCTATTACGGCCATGCAACCTGGGGGCTTGAGACCAAGGGGGTCTCGATCCTGATCGACCCGTTCTTCACGGGCAACCCGATGACCAAGGTCAAGGCGGCCGGCGTGGCGGCGAACTTCATCATCCTCACGCACGCCCACGGCGACCACTACGGCGATACGGTGGAGATCGCCAAGCGGACGGGCGCCACCCTGATTTCCAACTTCGAGATCGTCTCCTACTGCCAGAAACAGGGGGTGGCCAACGCGCACCCACTCCACATCGGCGGCGGGCACGCGTTCCCGTTCGGCCGGGCAAAGCTCACCGTGGCCCACCACGGCTCATCCTTCCCCGACGGGACCTACGGCGGGAACCCTGCGGGCATCCTGCTGGAGATCGAGGACCGGCGCCTCTACAACGCCGGCGACACCGCGCTCTTCTCGGACATGACGCTGATCGCGCAGGGCGGCCTGGACGTCGCGATCCTCCCCATCGGCGATAACTTCACGATGGGACCCGAGGACGCCGCCGCCGCGGCGAAGCTGCTGGGGGCCCGGACGGTCATCCCGGAGCACTTCAACACCTGGCCGGTCATCCAGCAGGACCCCCAGGCGTTCCGGCGCCGGGTCGAATCCTCCACCGATTCCAAGGTCGTCGTGCTCGAGCCCGGGGCGACCTTCAAGATCCCATAATACTGCGGACTTCGGGCCACGCCGGCATCACCGAAAGGGCAGCAGGAGGAACACTGCGAGGTCCCAGAGGACGTGGGACACGATGAGCGGGGCGATCCGCCCGATCCGGAGGTACAGCAGCCCCCAGAACCCGCCGGCGACCAACGCGGCGAGAACGAGCATCGGGTTCGCCGCGGCGGCGTGCACCCCGCCGTAGATCGCCGTGGCGGCGCCCCAGCCGAGCCCCGGGCCGAGCCGCCGCACCAGCCTCCACTGCACGAAGCCCCGCCAGAACAGTTCTTCGCCGGGCCCGATCACGAGGATGAGCAGGAGGGCGATGACCGGCCAGGGCGCCTGGGAGCGCAGCGTGTAAACGTCGCTGATCTGCCCGGGCGCGGACGGTAGGAGGCGGCCGGCGATCGCCCGCCCGAGGGCGAACACCCCGTAGAGCGCCGCGGCGGCCGCGGCTCCGGTCCCCAGATCCTGCGCGCGGACGCCCTCCTCAGTGGGAAACGCCCCGCGGAGACGGAGCGCGAGGCCCCCGAGCCCGCCGGTGCCAGCGGCCATGAGCAGCCAGAAGTTGGACGGCCGCCACGCAAAGATGACGATCCACACGGCGACGGCAAGAGGGATCGCCCAGATAAGGGCGCCTGCGGCCTCAGCGTCGGGTCGCAGGGGGCGGTTAGGCCGCATCATGAGCCGCGTCATCGGCATGGTAGAATGGTATCATGAAGGGTGGACACGGCAGCGCGACGCAGGATTTCGTGCACTACGCCTTCTACAAGTGCCGGCCGGAGTGGCGGTTTCTGCCGGACGGACAGAAGGAAGCAGGCCGCGCGCAGTTTCTGGACGCGGTCGAGCGCTTCAGAGACACCGTGATGATGGAGAGCTACTCCACGCTCGGGCTCCGCACCGACGCCGATTTCCTGATCTGGAAGGTCTCCCCGGAGCTCCCGCCGATCCAGCAGATGGCTGAAGCCCTGAACCAGACCGGCCTGGGCCGGTACCTCGATCTCCGGCACTCGCTCCTGGCACTGACGAGGAAATCGATCTACACCCGGGAGGAGCCGCTGGAAGCCGGCTTCAAGGTCGACCCCGGCGAGGGCACCTACCTCTTCGTCTACCCGTTTGTGAAGACGCGGGAATGGTACGCGCTCCCCCTGGATGCCCGCCGGCGCATGATGGCCGACCACATCCGGGTCGGGCACGAGTACCCCGACGTGCAGCTCCACACCGCGTACTCATTCGGGCTCGACGACCAGGAGTTCGTCGTCTCGTTTCTCACCGACAACCCGAAGCGCTTTCAGGAGCTGGTGATGAAACTCCGGGAGACCGAGGCCAGCCGCTACACGCTGCGCGATGTCCCGATCTTCACGTGCGCCAAGCGCCCGCTTGCGGAGATCGTGCGGTCGCTAGGATAACCGGGGGGCGGCGGGACGCCGCGGGCGGATCAGCGCTCGAACCAGAGCGTCTGCGGGCGGAGGTTCCGGGAGATCCCCAACTGGGACGCCATCATCGTCGTCCACGCCAGGAAGCCGTCGACCATGGTGAGGGCTTCGTCTTCGACCTCGTCGGGATCGAGATCGGACTGCTGGGCGTGACCGAGGAGATCCCCGATCCCGTTACAGAAGGTCCCGATGTCCTCGAGCAGTTCGGACGCGACGCGGCGGGCGCCGGATCCGATCGTCTGCGACTGGGCCCGCACGGACCGCGACCGCAGGCGCGCGCTCTGGGCGGCGGACCACTCGACGAGATCCTCCAGCGCGTAGACCGCTTCGCCGGGGCCGCGCTCCGTGACCAGGGCGACAAACCCCTGACAGCCCCGCCAGACCTGCCGGATCAGGGCGGCAAGAAACCTCTTCTCGTACGCGGTCAATGCGTTGGTCTGCTTCAACTCGTTCGCCTCGCGCCGGCTCCCATGAAGTGCCGTGCTCGTACCGCGCGCTTGTGGTTCGACGGGAGCGGGAGCGCCTCCTCCGGCCCATGACGAAAATGGGACAGAAAAGCGGCCTGGCGGATCTGCTGCGCGGCGTCGGGGAAGCCGCGGCCGTTCCCTTTGCCCCCGCCGCGTTCCAGGTGGCCGCGCTCGCCGCCCTCGAGCGGGGGGACGTGCTCGTGTCCGCGCCCACCGGAAGCGGCAAGACGTGGATCGCCGAGCAGGAGATCGCGCGGCTGCTCCAAAGCACGCGCGGGGGGGCCGATGGCGGGGGCCGCGGGCCCACGCGCATCTGGTACACGGCGCCGCTCAAAGCGCTTTCGAATCAGAAGTTCCGGAGGTTTCAGGGACTGTACGGTGTCGACGCCGTCGGGCTGCTCACGGGAGAGCGCCGCGTCAACCCCCGCGCCCCGGTGCTTGTCGCGACCACGGAGATCCTCCGCAACGCCTTCTACGATCCCGCGGGCTCCGCGCCGTCCCCCGACGTCATCGTGCTCGACGAGGCGCATTACCTCGCCGATCCCGAGCGCGGCACGGCCTGGGAGGAGATCCTCCTCCTCGCCCCGCCGGAGACCCGCCTGCTGATGCTGTCGGCTACGATCCCCAACGCGGACGAGCTCGCGGCATGGCTCGGCGAGGTGCGCGGTCACACCCCGGAGGTGATCACGCTCGAGACGCGGCCGGTCCCCCTGCAGTTCCTGCTCGCCGACGGCGCCGGGCGGCTGCTGCCTCCCGATCCCAACGCCGTGGCCTCGCGGCCGCGCCACGGACGGTGGCTGCGCACCGCGGCGGATGCG